>JACQTG010000070.1 GCA_016210895.1 Acidobacteriota bacterium | reverse complement strand
GTTTGGTCTTTGGTTATGAATTGCCCGAAGCGGTGGCGCTGGGCCGCTACCACCATCAGTGGCTGCCCGACACGCTCGTCCTGGAAAAGGGCTGCTTCCAGGATTCCCTGTTCCAGGCGCTCGAAGCTCGGGGCCACACAATCGGCTGGCGCGAGACAGTCGGGCCGGACGGGATCGGCGTGGTCAACGCCATCGAGAGGAACCCGGCCACGGGCGAGCTCGTGGGCGTCGGTGACGGCCGCCGCGAGGCGGTGGCGCGCGGCGTCGAAGCCAACGCAGAGAGCACCCCATGAAGCAGGCCCTGTCCACGCATCTCTTCGTCAACCAGAAGCTGACCACGGCGACGCTCGACGCCATCGAGCGCGCCGGCATCGCGGCGATTGAAATCTTCTGCGCCAAGCAGCACTTCGACTATACCGACGAGAGCCAGGTGGACGACCTCGCCGCCTGGTTCGCCGATCACCCGCTTGAGCTACGCTCGCTGCACACGCCCATGTACAAGGACTACTCCTGGGGGAGAACCTCCGGCTCGGCGCTCAACATTGCCGAAGCCGAACGCCACCGCCGCCTGGAGTCGGTGGAGGAGATCAAGCGCGCGCTCGACGTGGCCGAGCGCATTCCCTTCCGCTACCTGGTGCAGCACCTGGGCGTGGCGCACGAAAAGTTTGAGCTGGCCAAGTTCGACGCTGCCTACGCCAGCCTCGAGCCGCTGCTCGTCTACGCCAAGCAGCGCGGCGTGCAAATCTTGCTCGAAAACATCCCCAATGAGCTTTCCACGGGGGAAAAGCTTCGCCACTTCCTGACTTACACCCGCCTCAATGATCTGCGTGTTTGCTTCGACAGCGGCCACGCGCATATCAGCAACGGCGTCGAGCCGGAGTTCGAAGCCCTGCGGGACCTCGTCCTCTCCACCCACCTCCACGACAACGGCGGCGAGCGCGACGACCATCTCTTCCCCGGCCAGGGCACGATTGAGTGGGACGCCGCCATCCGCGCGCTGAGCCAGGCGCCGCACGACTTCCCCCTGCAACTGGAGTTGCGCGACCACGGCGAGTTCAAACAGCCGCTGGAAAAAGCCCTGGAAGTCTTCGCCCGCTTCCAGGAATTCAGCGCCGCGACGCGCCCCGCGCAGAAGTAAGCGCGATGCCGGTAGTGACCATCGAAGCCATCGGCCGCTACGAGGGTCAGGAGGTCACGCTCGAGGGCTGGCTCTACAACCTGCGCGAGTCGGGCAAGCTGCTCTTCCCCATCTTTCGCGACGGCACCGGGCTGCTGCAGGGCGTGGTCTCGAAGGCCGAAGTGGCGCCGGAAGTCTGGGAGCGCGTGGGCGCGCTCACGCAAGAGTCGAGCCTGCGCGTGCGTGGCCGGGTGCGGCGCGATGCCCGCGCGCCGGGCGGCTACGAGCTGGTGGTCACCGACCTTGAAATCATCCAGCGCGTGCCGGAGGCTGACCCGTACCCTATCTCCCTCAAAGAGCACGGGCCCGACTTCCTGCTCAGCCATCGTCACCTATGGATGCGCTCTGCGCGGCAAAGTGCTTTGCTGCGGGTGCGGCACGAAGTCATCCGCGCCATTCGCGAGTTTTTCGACTCGCGCGGCTTCATCCTCACCGACGCGCCCATCCTGACCCCGGCGGCCTGCGAAGGCACCACCACACTCTTCGGGCTCGACTACTTCGATCTAGGCAAGGCCTATCTCACGCAATCGGGTCAGCTCTACGTCGAGGCCACGGCGGCGGCGCTGGGCAAGGTGTACTGCTTCGGGCCGACCTTTCGCGCCGAGAAATCGAAGACGCGGCGTCACCTGACCGAGTTCTGGATGGTGGAGCCGGAGGTGGCCTTTGCCACGCTCGACGATTTGATGCAGCTCGGCGAGGAACTCGTGACGAGCATCGTCAAGACGGTTCTCACGCGCCGGCCCCGCGAGCTCGAGACCCTCGCGCGCGACACCACGAAGCTCACCCGCATCGAGCCGCCCTTCCCGCGCCTGCGCTACGACGACGCCGTTAAGCGGCTGCGCGAGCGCGGCAGCCAGATCGAGTGGGGCGAGGACTTGGGCGGTGCCGACGAAACCACCCTCTCCAATCAATTCGACACGCCGGTCATCCTCCACCGCTACCCGGCGCGCGCCAAAGCCTTCTATATGGAGCCCGACCCGGAGAACGCGGAGCTGGCGCTGTGTATGGACATGCTGGCGCCGGAGGGCTACGGCGAGATCATCGGCGGGAGCCAGCGCATCAGCGACCACGAACTGCTGCGCAAGCGCCTGCGCGAACAGAACCTGCCCGAAGACGCCTTCCAGTGGTACCTCGATCTGCGGCGCTGGGGCTCGGTGCCCCACGGCGGCTTCGGCCTGGGCGTGGAACGCACGGTGGCCTGGATCGCCGGCGTCGAACACATTCGCGAAACCATCCCCTTCCCCCGCATGCTCTACCGCATCTATCCCTAACCGAACCCTAGAAACAAGAACCGACGAGGAAGGCGCTCGACGCACACTGCTGAACTCAGAATTCAGACCTGCGCCTTCCTCGCCGCTACCCCACCGTGATATAGGTCGGCGGGATAATGCCACGGCTGCGAAGACTCGTTTCCGGGGACAAGATCTTTTTTGTCACTACGAACCTCCGGCGCGGATTGAAGGCGTTTACTCCTCGAGAGCGAGCGTTGCTGTGCCAGGGGCTGGACGAAATTCGCCAGCGTCGCCAGTTTGGGCTGGCCGGGTTTGTCGTTATGCCCGATCACCTGCATCTGCTGGTGCTGCCCGCAGCGGGCGACACGATCTCCGCTCTGGTGCAAAAGTTGAAGTATGTAACTAGCCGAAAGATTAATGGCGAGCGGAGCGGGCGCGGTACGCTCTGGCAGAAAGGATTCTTTGACCGGTTTATGCGAACACCGAAAGAATTTTCTGAGACCCTGGATTACATGCACCGGAACCCGGTGCGTAAGGGCCTAGTCGCATCGGCGGAAGAGTGGCGCTGGTCCAGTGCCTCGGCCTATGCACACCTCCAATCTATTATTCGTGTGGATTTTCTTACGCTCCTGGCAGAATCCGAAAAGCAACTCCGGTAGCGGCGACGAAGCCGGTCGGCTCGAATCTGCCCAAACGGGCCGCCTCGGAACAGGCTTCGTCGTCGGTCTGTGCCCCGCTGGGTCTATACTGTAAAGCTGATGACGCGCAAGATCCGCATTCTGGGCGTGCCAATGGACCTCGGCCAGGACCGGCGGGGCGTGGACATGGGGCCGTCAGCGATGCGCGTAGCGCGGCTGGGGGCACGCATCGAGGCGCTCGGCTATCAGGTGGAAGACTGCGGCAACGTAGCCGTGCGCGTGGCGGAAGAAATCCCGAGCGGCCAGGCACGGGCCAAGTATCTCGGGGCGATTGCCGAGACCTGCAAGGCGGTCGCGCAACACGTGGCGCGTGCCCTGGCCGACAGGCGCCTGCCGCTCGTGCTCGGCGGCGACCACTCCATCGCCATCGGCACCCTCGCCGGTGTGGCCTCGTACTTCCGCCGGTGCCGGCAACACATCGGCTGCCTCTGGCTCGACGCCCACGGCGATATGAACACGCCCGAGACAACCCCGAGCGGCAACGTGCACGGGATGCCGCTGGCCGCCGTGCTCGGCTACGGTGCGCGCCGGCTCACGCACCTACTGGGCTTCGCCCCCAAACTGGCCGCGGCGAACTGCGCCCTGGTGGGCGTGCGCGATTTGGACCGGCAGGAAAAGCGCATCGTGCGCCGCTCGGGCATCCGCGTCTTCACCATGCGCGAGATTGACGAGCGGGGGATGCGCCCGGTGCTGGCCGAAGCGTTGCGGCTGGCGCAGGACGGGACGGCGGGGTTCCACGTCAGCCTCGATATGGACGTCCTCAACCCCGACATCGCTCCCGGCGTGGGCACCGCCGTACGCGGCGGCGTCACCTACCGGGAAGCGCATTTAGCGATGGAAATGATTGCGGATACGGGTAAAATGGTTTCACTGGAAGTTGTCGAGATTAATCCGATGATCGACGTCCGCAACCAAACCGCCGAGCTCGCGGTTGAGCTGGCCCTCTCCGCCCTCGGCAAAAAGATTCTCTAAGGGAGTACCACAGGAGACCACCATGAACACCAGACCCAAGCGTGGATGGTTCGGGATGCTCGCCCTGGTCGCGCTGCTGGCCGGATTCGAGGCTGGCGCGCAGGGACCGGCGCTGGCCAACTTGCCCGCCGGCGTCCAGGAAGTTGTTATCGACGAGCCTAGCGGGCAGATCTTGAGTTTCTTGCACCTGGCCGACGCCACCGTGGTGGAGATGCGCGGCACGAAGATTGTCCCCACCGCCGCGGCCAAGATGAAGATTGAGAGCCGGCCCGGCTTCCTCGAAATCGACATCAACCGCGGCGACATCAAGGGGCTCGAGCATGCCCGACGCTTCGGGCGGGATTTCCTGACCTACGTCTTGTGGGCTGTATCCGTGGACGGCGAGGCGATGAACCTGGGTGAGATTACGTTTGACCGCGGCGGCTCGCCGGTGGGCATCAATGTCACCACGCCCTACCAGACCTTCTGGCTGATGGTCACCGCCGAGCCTGACTTCGCCGTCAACGACCCGAGCCCGGTGGTGGTGCTCTACAGCATCAACCAGGACAATGTCGTGACCACCAACAAGGCTCAGCCCGTGCCCGGCAAACTGTCTTTCTACACCTACTACCACCGCTATAACACCGCGCCCGCCGAGGTGGTGATGGGTATCCCGAACGAAATCCTGCAAGCGCGCAAGGCGGTCGAGCTGGCCTCCAAGTCTGGCATCCTCGCGGTTGAGCGGACAGCGGGCGAAGAGCCACTGCCCGACGAAGACCGCACCCGGCAGACGCTGGCCCAGGCGCGCGGCTACCTGCAGCAAGCCGAAGACACCTTAAGCGGGGGCGGCGTGCGCGAAGCCATTCAGTTTGCCCGGACAGCGGCGCAGATTGCTGAGAACGCGCGGGCGCTGGCCTTGGGCGCGGTGGGCGGCGTCTACGTGCGGCAACTCGACCGGGAACTGAACAACCTGCGCGCGGAAGCGGAGCAACTACGTGCCGAAGCGGCACGCATCCGGGCCGAGTCGGGTCCCTTGCGCGAAGAAGCCGACCGGCTCCGCCGGGCCAACCAGGAGCTGAATACGCAGCTCGCCAACAGTCAGAAGGAGCTCGCCAGTGTCCGCGACCGCCTCCAGCAACTCGAAGGCGCCCTCGACCTCGAGCGGCGCCGCGGGCGCGAACTCGAAACCCAGCTCTTCGCGCTGCGCGAGCGCTCGGGCTTGCTCGAGCAGCAACTCGCCGATTCCCGCGGCCAGACCTCGCTGCTGGCGGAAGATCGTGAAAAAATCTGTGCCGAATTGCGCCGGCAACTCAACTCGCTCGGCCAGCTCACCCAGCAGGGCGGCAGCATGGTGCTGACGCTTGCCTCCGACATCCTCTTCGACTTCAACAGCTACGACCTCCGCCCCACGGCGCGCGAAAACCTGGCCAAGCTGGCCGTGCTGCGCCTGCTGCTCTTCCCCGAAGCCGACGTCCGCTATGAAGGCCACACCGACCGCGTCGGCGACGACGCCTACAACCAGTGGCTCTCCGAACAGCGCGCGCTCTCCGTCTATCGCTACTTCCTCGAAGAGCGCCTCGCACTGGAGGCCGACCCCGGCTTGCGCGGGATTGCCCAACGGCGGCTGGCCACGGTGCAGCAACTCCTGGGAATGAACTTCGCCGCCGCCCAGCGCAATCAGACGCAGCGGCTCGAACTCATCGCCCAACTCGACGACACCGTGATCGGAAAGGGCGAGCGCGAGCCGGTGGTGGACACGCAGGCGGCCGAGGAGCGCAATCGCCGCGTGGTGCTGCTCTTCCCGCCGGCGCAGTTGGGTCACATGACCTCGCTCTGCGAGGCCCAGGTGCCAGGCCCCTCTCAGTAGGACGAAATCCTCACGGGTTCCTGACGCGCGCCAGCCAGGTGTTGACGTTTTCTTCCAGCACGTCCAGCGGCACCGCGCCGCTGCCCAGCACCACTTCGTGAAAGGCCTTGACGTCGAACCGCTCGCCCAGCTCGCGGCTCACGCGTGCGCGCAGCTCTTTGATCTTCAGCTCGCCGATCTTGTAGGCCAGCGCCTGCCCGGGCCAAGCGATGTAGCGGTCAATCTCGTTGACGATGTCAGTTTCCGTCTTGGCGGCGTTGGCCTTGAAGAAATCAATCGCCTGCTGGCGCGTCCAGCCGAGGTAATGCATCCCCGTGTCCACCACCAGACGCACGGCGCGCCACATCTCGTAGGTGAGCTGGCCGAACTTGGAGTAGGGGTCCTGGTAGAAGCCCAGCTCCTCGCCCAGGCTCTCGCTGTAGAGGCCCCAGCCTTCGACGAAGGCCGTGTAGCCGTCGTAGCGGCGGAATTCGGGCAGCTCACCCAGCTCCATCGCCAGCGCAATCTGCAGGTGATGCCCGGGCACAGCCTCGTGAATCGACAGCACCTCCATTTCGTACTTGGGCCGCACCTCCGGCCGATAGAGGTTGACGAAATAAGTCCCGGCGCGGGAGCCGTCCGCCGCTGGCTGGCGGTAGTAGGCAGTGGTCGTATCCGGGGCGATGTGGGCCGGGATGGGCTCGACGCCGTAGGGCATCCGCGGCAGCCTGTCGAAGAGCTTGACCAGCGTGGGATCAATGCGCTTGGACAGCGCCCGGTAGGCTTCGAGCAACTCGTTCGGGTCGGTGTAGTAGAACTGCGGGTCGGTGCGGAGAAACCCCAGGAACTCCTCGAAGCTGCCTTTGAACCCAACCTGCTCGATAATCTTGTCCATTTCGGCGCGAATGCGCCGCACTTCGTCGAGCCCGATCTGATGAATCGCCTCCGGCGTCAGGTCGGTGGTGGTGTGTAGACGGGCGAAGTAGGCGTACATCTCCTTTCCACGCGTGAACTGCCAGAGACCGACCTTGTCCAGAC
>JACQTG010000069.1 GCA_016210895.1 Acidobacteriota bacterium | reverse complement strand
CCGCTGGCCGAGAGCCACGGAGCCAGCGCAGCCCAGCGCAGAAACTCGCGCCGCGTTTTCCCTGTCCTGAGAGCCAGTGGCGTCACCGTGCACCTCCATCCAGAAAGAGCCGACCGCGATCCCTGGTTAGCAGCCTATCACGGCGGACACTCAGAAGTGTCGCTCGATGTGGTGGTAGCGGGAATCTCACCCCGAGCAGCGGTCGACCTGATCGTCTACTGGTTAGGAGTTGCCTTTCGCGCCGGAGGGCAGGGCTTCGTCAAGCGCCCGAAGCAGTTCGTCCACCTGGATACCGCTGCGCCGGGCAACTTCGGCCAGCGAGCAGTCCCAGCAGGGGGCGCGGACGCCAAAGCGCTCGAAGACTTCGCGGGTCTGCGGGTAGCGGTTGCGGAGGTCGCGCACGAGCATGTCAGGCCGGACTAGATCAGTGAAGCGAAAGCTCATCGCAACCCGGGCGAAGTGGCCGAACGAATTTGCACCAGCGGTTCGGGCCGCTCCGATGCGCTGCGGGCCGAACCGACAGACGTGGCGGGCTGATAGATGCAGAAGGGCTCTTCGGCCAGGAAGTCGCCGGTGGCCGCGTAAGCGCGGGCGCGGCAGCCCAGGCAAAGATTGCGGAACTCGCACGCACCGCACTTCCCTTTGAGGTTGGCGGTGTCGCGCAAGAGCTGGAAGACGGGCGAGGTCTCCCAGATTTCGGCAAAGCTCTGCGTGCGCAGGTCGCCGGCTTTCACCGGGAGGTAGCCGCAGGGATAGACCTCGCCACGATGGGAAATGAAGCAGACGGCGGAGCCGGCGAGACAGCCTTTCGTCACCGCGCTCATTTGGGGGTGGCGGGTGCCCTGCGCGCGCATCTGCGCGGCCGCCGGCTTCAACTCAGCGCCAATGGCGCCCGGCAGCGCCATCTCGGCCATCGGCCCGGAGACCTGGGCCCGACGCTCAACCACCTGACGCTGCTTGCGCACGCGGAAGTAGTGCGGGGCGCAGGTGGCCTTGAGCTCGATGCGGCCTTCGCGCTCCCGCTCGTAGAACCAGTGCAGGATGTTTTCGTAGTCCTGCGCGGGAACCATCTGCTCGTCGGCGATATTGACGCCGCAGCCGACCGGCACCAGCAGAAAGGTGTGCAGGGCGTCCACGTCAAGCCCGAGGGCCAGCTCGAGGATGTGCGGCAGTTGATGAACGTTGTGGCGGGCGATGGTGGTGTTGATCTGGGTAGAGAGGCCGGCTTCCTGCACAGCGCGCAGGCCGCGCAGGGCGGCATCAAACGAGCCGGCAACGCCGCGAAAGCTGTCGTGGGTCGCGGCGTCGGCGCCGTCGAAGCTGATGGCCACGCGGCGGATTCCCGCCTCGCGAATCTGGCGCGCCACCTCGGCGGTAATCAGCGTACCGTTCGTCGCCAGCGCCACCAGCAAGCCGCGCTCGGCGGCATAGCGTGCGAGGTGAAACAAGTCGCGCCGGAAAAGAGGTTCGCCACCGCTCAGGATGAGGATTGGCTGGGCATACCTGGAGACTTGCTCGATCAGACTCAGGGCTTCAGCAGTTGGGAGGTCTAAGGGTGAGGCGAGTTCCTGAGCGGTGGCGCGACAATGGATGCAGCGCAGGTTGCATCCGGTTGTCAACTCCCAAAAAATCAGCCGCGGCTTTTGCATCTCCCTGCTCATACGTGTACGCGCAGGCTCTCTCCTTCCGGTGGCGTGCCGCCAAGACCGCCGCGGGCAATCTCTTCCTCGGTCAGGTAGCAGGCGGGGTCTTCCTGCCACGGGTCGCCGTAGACGTGCAGCGCACGCACGCGGAAGCTGCCGCCGCAGACCTCCTGCCAGCGGCAGCGCCCACAGCGGCCTTTGAGCCGCGGCAGGCGATCGCGCAGCCCGGCAAGGAGGGGGTCGCGCACGTCCGTCCAAATCTCGGAAAACGGCCGGTGGCGGACGTTTCCGAAGCTGTAGTCACTCCAGAACTGGTCGGCGTGGACGTTGCCCTGCGGATCGAGACACGCGATGCCAACGCCTGAGCTGTAGCGTCCGCCACCGTTCCATTTCAGCAAGTCGTAGACCTGGGCAGCGCGCGCCGGGTCATGTCCGAGGAGTTTGAAGTAGAGGTAGACACCGTCGACGTGGTTGTCCACCGTGAGCACCTCGACCGGCAGGCCCCGCCGGTGGAAGTCCTCCGTGCGTGCCAGAATCTTGTCCAGGGCCGCGCGCGTTTCCGCGGGACTCAGATTGACCTCACGCAGATTGGACCCGCGGCCGGAGTAGACCAAATGGTAGAAGCAGGCGCGCGGAATACGTTCGCGCTCGATGAAGTCGAAGATACCGTCGAGGTCAGCCAGGTTGTGGCGAGTCAGGGTCAGCCGCAAGCCCACCTTCTGCCCCACCGCCAAGCAGTCACGGAAGCCCGCGATGGTGGCGGCAAACGCGCCCTTCATCCCCCGGAAGCGGTCGTGATTCTTGCCCAGGCCGTCGAGGCTGATGCCGACGTAGCTGAAGCCGGTATCCTTGATCCGCTCGGCCAGCGCGCGTGTGATCAGGGTTCCATTGGTTGAGAGCACGGGACGGATGCCGCGCGTCCGGGCCAAGGCGGCCAGCCCGAATACGTCGGGCCGCAGCAAGGGTTCGCCGCCCGAAAAGAGAATCGCCGGCACGCCGAAGCGGGCCAGGTCGTCCACCACCGCACGCGCCTCTTCCGTCGAGAGCTCTCCGGGATAGTGGCGGTTGCGCGAGTCGGTGTAGCAGTGGAGGCAGTTCAGGTTGCAGCGCCGGGTCAGGTTCCACACCACGACCGGCTTGCGCGCGGCGGCGCTCGCGGGCCGGGCAAAGGAGCGTTCGCCGTCCTCTGCCGGGGCGTGGACTCCGTAACGGAGAGTGTCGCTGGCGCTCGCGCCTCCGCAGTAGAGCCGGGTGATGTTGATCATAGGCCGATGCGTTCCCTCCCGAGAGAGCTCACAAGGACTGCGTTCGTCTGCGTCCGGTGGGGCTCTGCGTGTTGGACTTCCGCAACGGAACCTGTGGGATGCCTCGCGGCACACTGGCAGTTGCGGGTTCCGAGTCCACCAAATCGGCCAGCGTCAGCGTCTCAAGCGCCTGCAAGGTCGGGGCCCAAATTTTTTCCCAGATGCGCGCGAACCCGTTATCCGATTTTTCTTCCCCCGATGACAGAGTCGGAGCCTGAAAGATTTCGAGCACCTGTTTGACCCGGATCTCCGCCGGGGCGCGCGTGAGGACAAAGCCGCCCCCCGGCCCGCGCCGCGAGCTGACCAAGCCGTGCCAGGTGAGCTGGTAGAGAATCTTGGCCAGGAAGGAGGCGGGAATCTGTTCGCGGGCGGCGATGGTGCGGGCCGACAGGCGTGACCGGCTCCTCGCCAGGCAGGTTAGGCTGCGCAGGATGTATTCCGTACGCTTGGGTAAATAGACGCAGGCCATAGCAAATCCCCCTATTCAGGTCGAAATTATCCGAATTGGGCCGCCGGGAGAGCGATAGCAGAGGTCACGGCCCGCTGTGAACTCGGTCACACCACCGCTGGGCCGCCTGTGCCATGCTGAGGCGGAAAGGAGCGACGATGGACGCGGCTCTGGCAGTGGCGAACCTGGCCGTGGTGAGCGCCTGGGCAGTGCTGTTCTTCGCCATCCGGCGCTGGGGTCCGGGCTACGCCAAGCGGGGCGTGCGCTGCCCGGTGCAGCGCGTACGGGCGAAGGTGAAGGTGGAACAGCGCGAGGGGGATTTCGGCAGCCTGCGTGTTGCCGACGTGTGCGCCTGCTCGCTGTTCCCCGATGCCCCGCTCACGTGCGGCAAGGAGTGCCTGGCGCAGCTCTAATCGAGGGTTCGGAACCCGCCCCACGGAGCCCGCCGGGGATTGGGAGCACAGCCCGGGGTGACCGGGCTCGCGCAGAACAACACGAAATATCCAGCAGT
>JACQTG010000060.1 GCA_016210895.1 Acidobacteriota bacterium | reverse complement strand
TCGAGCACGGCGAAGGGCCGATACTGGTCGTCGCGGGTGCGGGGACGGGCAAGACGCGCGTCATTACGGAGCGCGTCCGCTGGCTGCTTGAAACCCGGCCGCAGCTTGCCGGCGAAAACATCCTCGCCGTTACCTTCACCGAGAAAGCTGCCGCGGAGATGAAGAGCCGCATCGTGCGCGCCACGGGCACGCGCGGCCAAGGCGTTTGGGTGAGTACATTCCACGCCTTCTGTCATCGCCTGCTTGCCCAGCACGCGGAACCCCTCGATATTTTCGAAGACATCGACTACTGGATTTTCCTCCGCCGGCGGCTCAATGAGTTAGGCCTCGACCTCTTCAAGAAGCTCTCCGAGCCCGGGGCCTTCCTGAACGACTTCTGCCGGTTTTTCTCCCGTTGCCAGGACGAGCTGGTTACACCGGAGGACTACGCCGCCTACGTGGCCGAGCTCCGCGCCACCCTTGAGAAAGAGCAGGCCCTACTCAACGAGGCAGAATGCACCGAGCGTGCCGAAGAACTCCGC
The DNA here is from genome assembly GCA_016210895.1 of Acidobacteriota bacterium. Next base: position 4,704 of record JACQTG010000060.1, on the reverse strand, counting down.
AAGCAGGAAGAGATCGCGCGCGTCTATGCGGCGAGTGAGCGTCTCCTGCGCAGCCACGGCCGTATCACCTTCGGCGGGCTGCTGCTGCGTGCCGTGCAGTTGCTCGAGCAGAATGCGGAGGTACGCGCCCACTGGCAGGAGCGCGTCCACTACATCCTGGTGGACGAGTTCCAGGACACCAACATCGCCCAGATTGAATTGGTCGCCCTACTCGCCGGCCAGCGCCAGAATGTGATGGCCGTAGGCGACGACGACCAAGCCATCTATCGCTTCCGCGGCGCCTCCTTCGGCAGCTTCCGCAGGTTCAGCGAAAAATTCCCCGGCCACCGCACGGCCTTCTTGGAAGAAAACTACCGCTCCACCGGGCGCATCCTGGCCGTGGCCACCGAGCTCATCCGACAGAACGGCCTCGACCGCTTCCAACCGGACAAGAGCTTGCGGGCCACGCGAGCCGTGGGCGAAAAGGTGCGCGTGGCCGAGCTAGCCGACAAGTTCCAAGAGGCGACCTACGTCGCGCAGGAGATCGAGCGGCTCCACAACGAACACAAAATCCCCTACGGGCGCTTTGCCGTGCTCTATCGCGCCCACCACCACCGCAACCAGCTCGTGCGCGCGCTTGCGCGGGCGGGTATCCCCTTCGTCATCCGCAGGCTTTCCATCCTCGGCAATACCCTCATCCGCGATCTCATCGCTTACCTGCGCGCCCTCGACGCGCCGCACGACTCGGTCAGCCTAGCGCGCCTGCTGGCCATCCCGCACTGGGGTCTCGTCCCGGCGCAGGTACAGGAGCTCGCCGGGCGCGCCCGCCGGGAGCACAAGCCGCTTTACGAAATCATCCAGGCGCTCCACCCGAGCGTGCTCGAAGAGCACACGCGTCTGGGCGGGCTGCTCCGTCTCATCGAAGGCCTGCGCGCCGAGCGCACGCGTCTCACTGTGACCGAACTGTTCGAGGTTCTTCTCGAACGACTGGAGCTGCGCCTGCTGGCCGGCGATCCCGACCGCGCCTACCTCGAACGCTTCGCCAACTTCCTGGCCGAGTGGCAGCAAACCAAGAGCCAGAGCGAGCGCCTGGACGAATTCATCGAGTATCTGAACTACTTCCTCGAAGGCGGCGGCGAAATCACCCTGCCGGAAGGGGCCGAACACCAGGACGCTGTGCAGTTGATGACCGTACACGCGGCCAAAGGACTTGAGTTCGACCAGGTGTTTGTGCTGCGGATGAACCGCGGTGCCTTCCCGACAACGCGCCGCCGGCCCCTGTTCGTGTTCCCCGAACGCTTGATGAAGGAGGTTCTGCCGCGGGGCGATTTCCACACCGAGGAAGAGCGCCGCCTCTGCTACGTGGCCTTGACACGCGCCCGCGACCGCTTGTGGCTGCTCACCATCGGCGGACGCTCGCGCCCGTCCATTTTTCTCGAAGACATTCTCCGCGACGCACGCGTGGCGCGGAACGCCGCCCAGCTCACCCCGCCGTTGCTGCCGGTTCCGGACGAAGAAGAGCCGGTGGCGACCGAAGCCCTGTTCGCCGCGAGCCGCGCGGCCTCGCGTGCCTATTCGCAGATTGCGGATTGGGTGGCGCGGGCGGCGACGCCGGAGCCGCCACTGCCGCTCGAAATCAGCCACAGCCACGTCGAGACCTACCGCAAGTGCCCGCTCAAGTACAAGCTCACCTACATTTGGAAAATTCCCACCACGCCCACGCCCGCCCTCATCTTCGGGCAGGTGATGCATCGCACGCTGACCGAGTTCTTTCGCCAGCGGAGGCAGCGGCCGGATCTACCCTTTACGGAACTCGAGCACATTTACGACCAGGAGTGGCGACAGAACCGCCACAGCCTGCCCGATCCCTATCAGGAGCAGGAGTACCGCAAGGCCGGGCGCGAACAACTGGCGGCCTTCTATGAACAGCAGCGCGACGCACCGATGGATGTGCTCCATGTCGAAAAGTCATTTCGCTTGCCCCTGGATGAACTCGAAATCACCGGCCGCATTGACCAGATCAACCGCTTTGGCGGCCGCACCGTGGAGATCATCGAATACAAGACCGGGCGGGCGCGTTCCGCAGAGGAAGCGGAGGAAAGCCTGCAACTCACGCTCTATGCAGCGGCGGCGGCCCGCGTGCTTCGGCTGCGAGCCGTGCGTCTGGTGCTCTACGATCTCACCAGCAATCAAGCCCTCGCCACCGCGCGCACAGAAGAGCAGCAGGAGAAAGCGCTGGAGACGGTCGCGGAGATTGCGGCGCAGATCCGCGCGCAGGAATTCCCCGCCCAGCCGGGCGTCCATTGCCGCTACTGCGAGTTTCAGTCGCTCTGCCCGGTGTACGAGGAATCGTTCACCGTGCTCGGCACACCCACGGCGAAACTCTCATCCGGGGAAAAAGTGCCTTGAAAAAACTTCGAGGGGAGCGGCCTGCTGGCTCACTCCCCTCGCTGGGATCGTTCCGTTGGCCTGAAGTCGGGTGCTACTTCCCCTTCTTCGTCTTCTTGGCCTTCTTCGCACCCTTTTTGGTCGCGCACTTGGCCATCTCTACTCTCCCTCGTACCAGATCGTTTGCACGCGGCAAACGTTAGCCAATGTATACGGTTCGCCGCCAACCGCTGTCAAGGAAAAAGTAGGCAGCAAAAAAAAGAATTTTTCGACAACGCAAGCCCGATTTTTCTCTTTTCGCTGACTGCGGGACTATACTGGCAGTCGATGGGCATAGACCGAACTGTGTCGATGAGTTGGAGAAGCTTGGTCGGATGGCTTGCGGTGGGCTCACTGGCGACCCTCTGTGCGCAACAGCCACCGCCGCCCACTTCCAGCCAACCGCTCCGCGTCGAAGTCCAAGTCGTCAACGTCTACTGCACCGTTGCGGAGAAAAACGGGCGGCCCGTCACCAACCTAGCCCCCGAAGATTTTGAAGTGCAGGAAGACGGCAAGCGGCAGACCGTGCGGTATTTCGCCCGTGAAACCGATCGACCGCTCACGATGGCGCTTCTCGTCGACACCAGCATTAGCCAGCAGCGCGTCCTGCCACTGGAGCAGGAGACGGCCAGCTTCTTCTTTGAGCGCGTTTTGCGGCCAAGCGACCTGGCCGCCTTGATTACGTTCGACGTCAACGTAGACCTGCTGCAGGATTTCACCAGCGAAGCCGTGCGGCTCGAGCGCGCGCTTGCACGCGCGAAGATCAACGCGCCGGCGGCGCTGGGGCCCTTTCCCCGCGCTGGCCCGAGCGGCACCCGCCTATTCGATGCTGTCTATCTGGCCAGCGTCGAGAAACTCGCCAGCGAAGTCGGGCGCAAAGCCATCATCCTGGTGAGCGATGGCGTAGATGCGGGAAGCGAGGTGAAGTTCGAGGAGGCGCTCGAAGCAGCTCACCGCAGCGACGCCATGATCTATGCCATCGTGGTGGCGGATCCCGCCTTCTATGAAGACCAACGCCGGGCTGGCTTTGGCTATCCAGGGTACGGCAACCTGGCTAAACTGGCACGCGAGACCGGCGGCCGGACATTTGTGGTGGACGAGCCGGAACGGGACAAGCTCGCTGCCGCCTTCGACGCCATTGCCACTGAGCTCCGCAGCCAGTACAGCCTGGGTTACACACCGACGAACCGCCGCCTGGATGGGAAATTCCGCAAGATCGAAGTCAAGGTCAAGCAGAAGGGCTTACGCGTGCAGGCCCGCCGCGGCTACTACGCCCCGCAAGTCCCGGCGACACCGGCGCAGTGACCATTTTCTCTTCTCGCAAGGACGGCTAGCTGGCCGGGGTCTGCGCGACGGGAACAGCCACGTAGCCCGGGCGGTGGAAGACGCGCATACCTTCGCGCCGCGTGTGAATCTCGACTACGCGGAAGCGGCCGTCGCGCTCCTGGTTCGTGGGCGTATAGGCGAGCTGGTATTGGTGGCGGAGCTGATCGGCGAGTTTCTGGAAGGTCTGGCCTACGTCCAACGGATTAAACGGACAGAAAGCGCGGCCACCGGTGGCCTCGGCCAGGCGTTCAAGAATCTTATCGCCGCGCGCTTTCATCACCTTGCAGGGCTCTTGTAGGTAGCGCGCATCCTTGTGCTCCGTGGGCGGGGAGTTCGTGCTCACGGTAAAAATGGTAACGCCGGTGCGGCGCGCCATCTCGATGGCTTCTTCGCGGGTAACTATGCTCTGCGCGTTTTCTTCGCCGTCGCTCAGCACGATGAGCATCTTACGAATCTCGTCGGTTTCCCCCTCCGCCATCAGTTCCTTGCAGGCCAGGTAGATGGCGTCGAAGAGCGCCGTGCCGCCGCCGGCGCGCAGCGAGCGGATGGCATCGGCGAGATCCTGAGGATCTGAGGTGAACCCCTGGGCTAACCAAACTGTAGAGTCGAAGGCCACAACGAAACCCTGATCGCGGTCGGGGCGAATGACGGTGAAGAGAAAATCAATTGCCGCTTCCTGCTCAAACTGGAAGCGCGGCCGGACGCTGTTGCTCGTGTCTATCACGAGGCCGATGCGCAGCGGCATGTTCGTGTTGGCGTCGAAGAACTTGATGTCTTGCGGTACGCCATCTTCGAATACGGTGAAATCGTCCGGGCCTAACCCCATCACAAAGTGGTTACGCTTGTCGAGCACGCTGAAGGCGATGTTGACCAACTCGACTTCCACCCGAATGGGCGGGGCGGTCTCCTGCGGCGGGGCCGGGCGTTGTGCCACCACCTCCGCACCCAGACCCGCGAGCAACAGTGCAAGGA
>JACQTG010000056.1 GCA_016210895.1 Acidobacteriota bacterium | reverse complement strand
GAATGAGCCAGGTCACCACTTGTGCGGCGCCCGGGCCGTAGACGCGCTCCATGAAGGTGGAGACGATGTATTTCGAGGTCATCGCCTCCCGCCAGGGAATCACGCTGATCAAACTCACGTTCATCACGAAGTAGAGCACGGCGATGGCCAGGATGGAAATGATGATGGCGCGCGGGATCACGCGCACCGGCTCGCGAATCTCCGCGCCCAAGTAGCAGACGTTCTGGTAGCCGAGGTAGTCGTAGATGGCGATCAGGGTGGCGTTGCCGAGGCCGGCGAAGAAGGCCACCCGCCAGAAGTCGAAGGCCCCAGAGGGGAAGTCGAGCACGGCGGCACGATTGAAGTGCGTCAGCCCGCCCAGAATGATCCAAGCGATGGTGCCGAAGACGATGACCCAGAGGTAGAGCGAAATCCGGCCGATGGTGCTGATGCGTCGGTAGAGCAGCCAGATGATAAACAGGCCGACGCTACCCGCCAGCAGCCGGTGCGCGAGTGTGCGGCCGCCGTCGGCGGCCACGAGCCCCGGTAGCAGGTAGTCGGCGTAGTCGGCGAAGCCGATCAAGCCCGACGCCATCGAGAGCGGCGCGCGGAAGAGCATCTGCCAGATGAACAGAAACGACAGCAGCCGGCCCCAGCCACGCGGCCCGAAGGCTTCGCGGAGGAAAACGTAGGTGCCGCCAGCGTGCGGCATCGCCGCGCCCAACTGCGCCCACACCAGCCCGTCGCAAAGCGCCAGCACCGCTCCCACCACCCAGCCCAGCATCGCCTGCGGCCCGCCCATGGCGGCGATGATCAGGGGAATGGTGATGAAGGGCCCCACGCCCACCATGTCGATCATGTTGAGCGCGGTGGCTTCCTTGAGGCCGAGTCCCCGCACCAATCGTTCTTCGCCGACGACAGGCTGGGTAGTTCGAGCAGGCATAAGGTTGGCCAGGATAGCCGACCGCCGAGACCAGGCAAAGGGAAATCACTCTGCCGGTGAGCTGAAGGCTGGCAGGGCAGACTGCTTTTGCGGTAAGGTAGGGCGGCTCGGAGAGCCTCCCGAATCATGCTGAATCTGGTTACGCTCGGGGTAGCGTTGGTGGCGGCCGGTGCCACGCTCGTGGTGGCGCGATTTCTCACCCAGCCGCGCCGCGCGCCCTATCCGCTCTACGGCTGGGCCGGGCTGGCAATTCTCGTGGTGGGGGAGATTCTCCTCTTTCACGGCGTCCGCCCGATCATCAGCTACTTCACTCCGCTGGCCTGGACCGGCTACATCCTGGCCGTGGACGCTGCCGTCTACAGCCTGCGCGGCCGCTCGCTGCTGCGCAGCACGCCCCGGGAATTCGCCCTGATGGCGCTGTGGTCGATTCCCATTTGGCTGCTCTTCGAAGCCTACAATCTCCGCCTGGCCAACTGGCTCTACGTGGAGATTCCCGAGAGCCTGCCCGAGCAACTCTTGGGCTACACCTGGGCGTTTGCCACCATCGTGCCGGCGTTACTGGAAACGGCGGAGTTGCTGGCCGCGCTGGGATTTTTCAACCGGGCGACGGGGCGGGGCTGGCGCTGGCTCGTGCCCCGGCGGCGCGGCATGGTGTGGTGTGGGGCGATTGCGGTGGTGTTGCCACTGCTGGTGCCGCGCGCCGCGGGTGCCTACCTCTTCGCGCTGGTGTGGATGGGATTTGCGTTTCTCGTCGAACCGATCAACCATGCCCGCGGCAACGACTCGCTCCTGCGCGACCTCGAAGCCGACCGCGGCGCCCGCCTCTACAGCCTGCTCGTAAGCGGCCTCGTCTGCGGCCTGCTGTGGGAGTTTTGGAACTACTGGGCGGAGACCAAATGGCACTACGTCTTCCCCATGCTCCAGCAGGCGAAGGTCTTCGAGATGCCGCTGGCCGGCTTCCTCGGGTTTCCGCCTTTTGCCGTCGAATGTTTTGCTCTCTATGCGTTCATTTCGAGCGAAATTCGCCGTTTGGTGAGCCGAAAGTCTGCTGAGGCGCGTCGTCTGGTGCTCGCGAGCGAGCCGGTTGCCGAGGAATGACGATGTCGCCCCGACCCGGCTTCGTCAAAGTGGCCACGCGCAGCGAGCTTCTGCCGGGCACGGGCAAGCTTGTCCTCGCCCACGACAAACCCATCGCGCTCTTCAATGCCAATGGCGAGTTCTACGCCGTGAACTACATCTGCCCGCACATGGGCGGGCCGATCGGCGAAGGGCGCTTGAGCGGCTACGTCGTCGCTTGCCCGTGGCACGGATGGACGTTCGATGTACGCACAGGCCTGCCGGACCATCCTGGGGGCCACTCCATCTCCGCCTACGAGGTCAAGCTCGAAGGCGACGACGTCCTGGTAGGCTGGCTCAAGAAGGCGTGACTCGTGGCCTTTGAATCGTGAACCGTGGCACGTGCATTTCTCCTGTTGTTCTTCGCGGCAACCTTCCCCGGTGCGCTCCGCGCGCAGTCAACGCCCTCGCTGACCATCCCGCAAGAGGCGCGCGCGGGGCTGGAGCTGCTCTACCAGGGTGATTTCCCCCGCGGCACGGCGCTCTTCCGCACCCTGCAGGCCGAGCAGCCTGACCACCCGCTCGGCTATCTG
>JACQTG010000065.1 GCA_016210895.1 Acidobacteriota bacterium | reverse complement strand
CGACTTCAAATAAAACTGGTCGGACCCAAAGCGCATCCGGTTCGGATCGCTGATCGTTTTGCCCGTCTGAATGCATAAGAGCACATCGTGCGCACGCGCGTCCTCGCGCCGCAAATAGTGGCAATCGTTCGTCGCCACGAGCGGAATGCCCGTGTCGCGGGAGAGCCGCAGCAGGTCGGGCTGGATGCGATGCTCGAGCTCCAGCCCTTGGTCCTGGACTTCGAGGAAAAAATTCCCCCGCTGGAAAATGTCCTGGAGATTGCCGGCCGCCTTCTGCGCAGCCGCATAGTCATTCTCAAGCAGCCGGCTCGCCACCTCGCCGCGCAGGCAGGCCGAGAGCGCAATCAAGCCGCGATTGTGCGTCCCCAGCAGCTCGTAATCAATGCGGGGCTTGTAGTAGAAACCTTCCAGATAACCGTGGGAGACGAGTTCCACCAGATTGTGGTAGCCCTCGTTGTTCTCGCAGAGCAGCACCAGGTGGTGTGTGCGCTCCCCATTGCCTGTGCGGTCGTGCCGGCTTCCCCGGGTAACGTACACTTCGCAGCCGATAATCGGCCGGATGCCTCCCGCTTGGGCCGCCTGGTAGAACTTCACCGCGCCGAACAGGTTGCCGTGATCCGTCACGGCCACAGCCAGCATCCCCTGCGCGCGCACAGCTTCAATTAGCTGGTGGATTCCGCAGGCCCCATCGAGCAGGCTGTAATCGGTGTGGAGGTGCAGGTGGACGAATTCCGGACGCTGCATCGGCCCCTATTCTAACAAAAACGGGAACTCATCGACGCCGCTTTGCGAGCCGAGACTTGACTCGGGTCTTGCCCGCCTGGGCTTTCGTCGCCGCCGCTTTCTTGGCCAGGGTCTTCTTGCCTTTTGGCTTCTTGCCCCGGGCTTTCTTTTCCGGTTTAGCCAGTCCGCTCGCTTTCTTCAGGAAACGAACCTGCTCCGCACGGCTGCGTAACTTGCCCTCCAGACGCGCATAGAAAAACTGTTCCAGTATCTGGTCAAACTTGGGTCCATGCGGCATACCCAGCAGTTCCAGCTCGCGCACAGGGAGTTCCCGGCGCAGCAGCCGGTAGCGGAACAAGTAGTTGTGCACCTTGGCCTGGATGTTTCTCTTTTGGCTGAAGGCCGCCAGAATGAAGATCAGCAGTTCGAGTGGAACGGGACTGAGTAAGTCGTAGATTTGCCGCGGGCCGGCGCGTCGTTGTCGCCCGAGCACCTTCACCACTTTGCGCGCCTCCCACTCTAGGTCCAGCACCCGTCCTGCTTCCGCCCGGTCGAGAGCGATGTTTCGCAGCAAGCGCCGCTGTTCCCCGCCCTTCAGACGCTTCAGCACGTAGTACAAGACAAGCGCGAAGCTGTCGAACACGTAGCCCGCCTCGGTGGCTGCCCGGCGGTACTTTTGTAGCTTGGCCAGCCCGTCGTAGTCTGGCCCGCGTCGCTGCAACCGTCGATGAAACACCGCCAGCAGCTCATACCGCTGCCACGCCTTCAGAATGGGTAGGGGATTATGCTCGCGTGTCAACTGCACCATCTCCCGGCCAGCACCTGGAGCGGAAAGCAGCTTCGCATAGTTTTTCTCCAGCGCGATCGCGAACAGTTCCCGCGTGCGTGCCTCAACGCTGAACCCCAGCCGTGTACTGAACCGCACGAGGCGCAGAATGCGCACCGGGTCGTGAAGAAAGCTGTAGTTGTGTAGCACGCGCAGCGTGCGGTTTTCGATGTCGGCCAGGCCGTTCGTGGGATCGAGTAGTAACCCGCGAGAACCGGGATTTAACGAAATCCCAATCGCATTCACCGAGAAATCCCGCCGCCGGAGGTCTTCCAGGATGGGTGCCGGCTTAACCTCGGGCCGCGTCGCCGGCTCGGAATAGATTTCCAGGCGGGCCATCTCCAGGCTGCTGGCAATCCCATTCCGGAAGACAATTTCCGCTGCCCGCCGGGTTTCGTCCCAGTAAAACTGTCGGAACTCTTGTTCGTCGAGCGCGCGCACGAGCTTCAGGGTGTTGCCCTCCACGGCGAAGTCGAGGTCGCGGATAGGCGAGCCCGTCATCAGGTCACGCACCGCGCCACCCACTAGGTAGAGGTTGACGGGAATCGCTTGGGCTAGGTCTTGCAGGCGGTTCAGCAGTTGCCACTGCTCCGGCGCCAGCCGGCTCTGGAGCATGAAGATGTAGTCGGGCATTGCCCTCCTCGCCAACGCGCCGCTAGGCGCGAGGATGATGAGCCCGATAGAGTTGCTTCAAACGCTCTTGCGCCACATGCGTATAGATTTGCGTGGTCGCAATGTCCGCATGGCCCAGCAGTGCTTGCACCGAGCGCAGGTCGGCCCCGCGCGCAAGTAGATGAGTGGCAAAACTATGCCGGAGCCGGTGCGGCGTCAAGCGCGAGCGAATGCCCGCCTGCTGGCCATAGTGGCGCAGAATCTTCCAGAAGCCCTGGCGGGTCAGCGTCCGGCCGCGCTGATTCACGAACAGCGTGCTCCCGGCCGGTCGGCGCGCCAGCCTGGCGCGAGCGTCCCGGAGGTAGCCCTCCACGGTGGCCAGCGCCTTCCGCCCGACGGGGATGAGCCGCTCCTTGCTTCCCTTCCCCAGGCAGCGCAGGAAGCCCATCTCGAACTGAATGTCGGCCACCTCCAAACGAACCAACTCCGACACACGCACCCCGGTGGCATAGAGAAGTTCCAGCATCGCGGCATCGCGCAGCCCTGCCGGCGTGCGCCGGTCAGGCTGGGCCAGTAAGCGCTCCACTTCCTCCAGCGTCAGGTAGCCAGGCAGTCGCTTCCAGAGGCGCGGTGATTCCAGGTGGGCTGTGGGGTCGGCCGCCAGCACCTCTTCCTGGAGAAGAAACCGATAGAAACTGCGCAGGCTGACCAGCTGCCGCGCCACCGAACGCGCATCCAGCCCCTGCTTGTAGAGCGCGCCCAGGAAATCCACAATGTGGGCGCGCGCGACGCGGGTGAGATGGAGCTTTCGTCCCTGGCAATAGCGGCCAAATCTCTCCAGGTCGCGCCGGTAGGCTTGGACCGTGTTGTCCGCCAACCCGCGTTCTGCCCGGATATAGTTAACAAAACGCGCCAGGTGAGGCTGCATCAAGATTCTCTCGACCTGGTGGAGAGTGCCGCTCCGGCCCGGCTCGTCGCCAGCCGCTCCTGCCGCCGCACGATGAGGGCACGCATCTCGGTCAACTCTTCGGCTCTCAGCAGCCAGGCCAAAAGCGCGTAGACCGCCAGCGCCGCCACCAGCGTTAGGCCGAACCATAGGACAAGAGTTCTAAACGACTCAACTGCCATCAGGCCAACAGCACGGTTGAGTCCCCAACAGAGCACCCCCATGCCAGCGCTCGCCGCCGCCGTCCGCGCGAGGGACGCTCCCACGGCGGGCTCATCCACCGCCCCGACCCGACGTCGCAAGACCCAGTAGAGACTGAAAAAATTCAGATAGGAGGCGAGGGAAGTGGCCAGGGCCAACCCGGCGTGCTGGAGCGGCACAACCAGAACCGAACAGAACACAATATTTGCCACCAGTGCCGCCGCGGCCATCCGCACCGGCGTGACCGTGTCCTGCAGTGCATAGAACGCTTGCACTACTAGCCGCACCGCCGCGAACGCCGGCAGGCCCACGGCATAGAAAATCAGTGCCCGCGCGGTGAGTGCGGTGGACTCGCTGCCGAAAGCCGCATGCTGGAAGAGCACGCGGATAATGGGTCCGTGGAGCACGATGAGACCCACCGCCGCCGGCACGACAATAAAACCAACATTGCGAAAGGCAAAGCTAAGCGTCTTCTTCATCGCGCCGAGCTCTCCTGCGACGGCTTGCTGCGACAGCAGTGGCAGGATGACCGTGGCGACGCTGATTGCGTACACGCCCAGCGCCACCTCCATCACCCGGTCGGCATAGTAGAGTGCGGCCACACTGCCCTTCGGCACCCAGGCCGAGGTGGCAAAAATCGTGCTCACGAGCACGTTCACCTGATAAATCCCCACCCCGGCAAACGCAGGCACCAAGAGCCGCGCAACCCGGCGAACCCCTGGATGGCGGAACGAAACGCCAAACCGGAAGCGCATCCCGCGCCGCCACAAGGCCGGCAGCTGCAGTCCCAGTTGCAGCACGCCACCCACCACCACCCCCACCGCCAGCGCAATTGTTGCCTGCTCGTAGCCCGTGACATAAGCCACTGCAGCCGCCCCGATGATGGCCAGATTGAGAAAGATGGGCGTGGAAGCAGGAAGACCAAACACGCCCAGCGTGTTCAACGTGGCGCTCGCCAGCGCAGCCAAGGCAATCAGCACACAGTACGGAAAGATCATGCGTGTCAGCAGAACAGCCAGTGACCATTCGCCCGGCGTCGGGCTGAGGAGCGTAAACACCCGCACAATCGCTGGCGCAAACCCAATCCCGAGAAGCGTAACCCCGGCGAGAACGCTGGCCAACGTCCAGAACATCCGCTCGGCAAACTCCCACGCCTCGCCCGTGCGCTCGGCGCGGTAGGGGGAAAACACTGGCACAAAGGCACCCGTCATCGCTCCTTCGGCGGTGAGGCGCCGGAGCAAATTGGGGATGCGGAAGGCAATGACAAAGGCATCGGCCGCGAGGGAGGTACCGAGCAGAATGGCCAGGGCTAAGT
>JACQTG010000064.1 GCA_016210895.1 Acidobacteriota bacterium | reverse complement strand
GAACAGGTTCCAACGCGAGGTTCCGTAGGAGATGCGGGTGCTCGCGCCGCCGGTCAGGTCGGCGCTGCGGAAGAAGGGAGCCACTTCCCCGTGGAAGCGTCTGGCGCCGGGCTCGAAGTACGGCCGCACCGGCAAGACGTTGACCGTGCCGCCCAGGCTGTCGCTGCCGTACTGGGCTGAGTTGGGCCCGCGCTCGATCTCGACCCGGTCGACGAAGCTCGGCTCAAGCAGCGCGAAATATTGGTTGGGGCCGGGACGGAAGAGGGAGTTGTTGTAGCGCACTCCGTCCACGAGATGCACCACCTGCTGGCCGGTCAGCCCGCGAATGATGACTGCCGCCTGGTGGGCGCTGGTCTGCTGGATTTGCACTCCGACTTCTTCTCGGAGCCCTTGCGCCAGCAGGTTGCCGGGCCGCTGCGCCAGCTTCTCACCGCTCACGAGGTTGACTTCACTGGGCAATTCCAGGACATTGCGCGCTTCCCCACGCACGGGTGTGACCGTGACCGTGGTAGTGACCCGTCCCACGTGCAGGACTATTTCGACGGGTTGCGCTTCCCGGCCACGGACCTGCAGTGCCCTGTGCGTGGGTGCCATTCCGGGAGCTTGGGCCAATACTTCATAGCTGCCCAGGGGTAGATCCCCGAATACGAATTCGCCCCGTTCATCGGTCGAGGTGCCTGCGACCAGGACCTGCCCCGGGCGATAGAGTGCTACTCCTGCGCCGATGATGGCGGCACCGGTTTGATCCACCACCCGGCCGCGCAGCGTCGCGGCCTCGAGCGCCTGAGCGGAGGCGCAGAGGGAGAGAAAACCGAAAAATGCGAGCTTAGAAAGCGACCAGGCTGACCTGTGGGAGGGGGCCATAATTAGTTGCAACTCAATTGCACCTACATGCCCCACTCTACGCATGGGAAGCTCCCGAGTCAAGAAGGAAATCGAATCAGGGCAGGAAACTGTTGCAATCTGCCTGCAACAAGATGCAACCGCATCAGCGCCGGCACTCGGCGCAGTAGCCCCCCATCTCCACCCGCACCACGGCGATGTGGAACTGACAGTCGCGCTGGACCTGCCCCTTGAGCCGCTCGAACAGGGTGCTCTCGAACTCCTGGATTTTCCCGCAGCGCAGGCAGGCCATGTGGATGTGGTCGCGGGTGGGGCGCCGTTCGTAGTAGTGGCTGCTGCCGCCCAGGTGCAGCAAATCCAGCTCGTCCACTAGGCCGTGGCGTTTCAGCAGGTTAAGCGTCCGGTAGACGGTGACCCGATCAATCGAGGGGTCCAATGCGCGCGCCTTGCTGAGAATCGTGCCCGCGTCGAGATGCTTGGTGGCCGACTCAATGACCTGCAGGATCACCCTTCGTTGACGGGTCATCCGCACCCCGCGGGTGACGAGTTCGGCCTGCAGGCGGCCGGGGGCGGCGGTGCCGGGCATAGGCATGGGGAAGCCTCCTCAATTGAAATCTAGTTGCAACAGAGTAGCTCAGTTCGCGGGTTTGCGTCAAGCGGCCGAATACAAGCAGCTTCCTCGTCCCAACAAAGTCGGGACTCGGAATGACAGGGGGGATTGGTTTTCAGCATCCTCCTAGTTGCGTGGTCAGTGAGAGGAAGAGACGGGAACGGGGGCCGTGCGCCGCAACTCTTCGACGTAGCGCTCGATCTCGGCCACCAATTCGGGAACGATACGGTCTTCGGGGACGCGCTTGATGGCCTGGCCGTCGCGGTAGATGACGCCGTTGCCGCGCCCGCAGGCCACGCCCAGTTGCGCCGTGCGCGCCTCGCCCGGCCCGTTGACGGCGCAGCCCATCACCGCCAGGTGCAGCGGCTCCTTGATGTGAGCGGTGTGCTTCTCGATCTCCCCGGCAATCTTGAACAGGTCGACTTCCAGTCGGCCGCAGGTCGGACAGGCAATCACGATGGGGCCGCGGGCGCGGATTTGCAGCGCCTTGAGAATCTCGTAGGCCACGCGCACCTCTTCCACCGGGTCGGTAGCGAGCGAGACGCGAATCGTGTCCCCGATGCCCTCGGCCAGCAGAATGCCCAGACCGACGGCGGACTTGATGGTGCCGGCAAACGCAGTGCCGGCTTCGGTAATGCCCAGGTGAAACGGATAATCGACCTGGGGAGCGAGGAGGCGATAGGCGTCCACCGTAAGTTGCACGTGGGAAGACTTGAGCGAGATGATGATGTCGCGAACGTCGAGCTCTTCGAGAATCCGGATGTGCTCGAGCGCGCTCTCCACCATCGCTTCCGCGGTCGGATAGCCGTACTTTTCGAGGAGGCGCCGCTCGAGCGAGCCCGCGTTCACCCCGATGCGAATCGGCACGCGACAGGCCTGCGCCTTCCGCACCACCTCGCGCACCCGCTCCGGGCTGCCGATGTTACCGGGGTTGAGCCGCAGCTTGGCGATGCCGGCATCGAGCGCCATCAGCGCCAGCCGGTACTGGAAGTGAATGTCGGCCACGAGGGGAACGTGCGGCAGGCGGCGGCAGATTTCCGCCAGCGCCCGCGCCGCCTCCTCGTCTGGCACGGCCAGCCGCGTCAACTCGCAGCCCACTTCGACCATTTGCTCGATCTGGGCCACGGTGGCGTCCACATTGCGCGTATCGGTTTTGGTCATCGACTGCACCACGACGGGCGCGGTGCCACCGATGGTTAGCGGGCCGACCTTGACCGGCCGCGTGGGCCTTCGCGTGCGAATATTTTCGAGCACGGTGTTTGCCCTGAGTCGCTATGGCCTAGCCGCCGAAGAGGCGCGCGATGTCATTGTACATAACGATGGCGAAGATCAGCATGAGAAACAGGAACCCAACCTGAATCATTCGCTCCTTGACGACAAGGCTGAGGTCGCGCTGCAACGAGCCCTCGACGGCGAGCAGCAGCAGATGGCCGCCGTCGAGAATGGGAATCGGCAGCAGGTTCAGCAGTCCCAGGCTCAGGCTGATCAGCACCATCAGGTTGACGACGGCGGCCAGGCCGATTCGTGCCGCCTCGCCCGAGCGCCGCACAATCCCCACCGGGCCTTCGAGCGAGCGCAAGCTGGCGCGACCCGTAACCAGCCGGGCGAGCAGCGTGCCAATCCACCCCGTCGTCTCCCAGTTTTGCGCCACTGACTGCCGGAGCGCTTGCCAGGGGGAGAGCTGCTCGGTGATGGTCTGTGGTCCGAGCCAGACACCGATCGTCCACCGCTTTTCTTGTGGGTCCAGGGTGGGCTGCACGCTCAAGGTCTGCTCTGCCCCGCCCCGCGCGATGGTCAGCTGCAACGCTACGCCCTGGAGTTTCTGTATCCGGTCGGAGACGCTCTCCGACTCGGGGCTCGAGATGTTCAGTTGCTGGCCGTTCAGCGCCAGCAAGACATCGCCCGCCTCCAGCCCCGCTTGCTCAGCCGGTGAGCCGCTGATCACGCCGCGGACCATCGGCGGCACCTGCGGGAGCCAGCCGGCGAAGTCGACCCGCTCGCCTTTCTCGGCCCGCGGGACGATCTCCACGGCCAGCCGCTCCCCGGCGCGCTCGACGACTACGCGCACCGGTTGGCCGACGCTGATGGCGGTTTGCACGAGGACGTGGCGCCAGCGGGGGTTTTGCAAGTCATCGAGGGCCACGATGCGATCACCGACCTCAAGCCCGGCGGCCGCGGCGGGCGAGTTCGGTAGCACAGCCCCGATCACGGCTGGCTGTTCGTAGAAAGCCGGCCGCTCATAGTGATAGGTGAAGAGCGCCGCCAGCAGCAGCACGGCCAGCAGCAGGTTCATCAGCGGCCCCGCCAGCACTACCCCCGCACGCTGCCAGCGCGGCTTGGAGAGGAATTCGTCGGGGCTGCCGTGCTCCTCGCCCGGGGTGTCGCCGGCCATCTTGACGTAGCCGCCGAGCGGCAGCGCGCTGACGCGGTAGTCAGTCGCGCCGCGCTTCCGGCCAAACAGGCGGGGACCAAATCCGATGGAGAAGACGTCCACGCGGATGCCGAAGAGTTTGGCCGCCAGGAAGTGTCCCCACTCGTGCACGAGCACCATGAGCCCCAGCACGATCAATCCCGTAATAATCGTCTCCAGCATCTCTACCTCAGACGACGCCGGCGGCGCGGGAGTTGGCCGAGGAGTTGCTCGGCGTAGGCGCGTGCTTCGCGGTCACAGGCGCGCACGTCTTCGAGCGCGCGCAGCGGAACCACGGCGGACGCGTCGAGCACGCGCTCGATCAATTCGGGGATTTGGGTAAAGCGGATGCGCCGCGCCAGGAATGCGTTCACCGCCACCTCGTCG
>JACQTG010000063.1 GCA_016210895.1 Acidobacteriota bacterium | reverse complement strand
TCGCTCGACAGGATGACCATCTCGCCGGGATCAATCTCGCGCACGTATTCGGCGCCGATCAGATCCAACGCGCAGGTCTCCGAGCCCACCACCCAGGCGCCGTCGAGCCGGCCGAGACACAACGGGCGGAAGCCGCGCGGGTCGCGGATGGCGAAGAGCGCGTCGCGGGTCAGCAGTACCAGCGAATAGGCGCCTTCGACCTGCCGCAGCGCCTCGGGCACGGCCTCGCGCAGCGCGTCTTTCTGCGACTGGGCAATCAGGTGGACGATGACTTCGGTGTCCGAGGTTGTCTGGAAGATGGAGCCGTGGCTCTCGAGCCGCTGGCGCACCTGGGTGGCGTTGACCAGGTTGCCGTTGTGGGCGAGCGCCAGGGGGCCTTTGTTGCACGCCACCAAGAGCGGCTGAGCGTTGGCCAGCGCGGTTTCGCCCGTGGTCGAGTAGCGCGTGTGGCCGATGGCGGCGCGCCCTTCGAGCGACTGCATCACTGGCTCGGTGAAGACCTCGGCCACGTGGCCCATGCCCTTGTGCGCCACCAGGTCGTTGCCGTTCGCCGCTACGATGCCGGCGCTCTCCTGGCCGCGATGCTGGAGGGCGTAGAGGCCGAGATAGGTGAGCTTGGCCGCTTCGGGATGCCCGAAGACGGCAAACACCCCGCACTCGTCGTGGAAGTGATCTTCGTGGCTGTATATCACGCCGCTCTCGGTGTGCCCGGCTGCAGTAGGCGGGCGAGCGCGGTGACCCAGACGTCGGCCAGCGTGCGCACAGGCTCTTCGAGAAGAGGTTCGCCGTTGAAGATGACCCGGAACTCGCCCACTGTGGTCCAGCCCAGTTGCCTTGCCGCCACGCCATATTGTCCCGCAAGCCGGAGCAGATCCGCAAGGTGGTTCTCGTCCACTTCGAGCAGGATGCGCGATGGCTCCTCGCCAAACAGCACGGCTTCGAGCGGGAGCTTGCTCGCGAGCGTCACCGTCAGCCCCAGCCCGGCCTCACTGCCAAAGCAGCACTCGGCCAGCGCCACCAGCAAGCCACCCTCACTTATGTCGTGCGCGGCCCGCGCGTAACCCCGGCGCATCACATCGAGCGCGCAGGCTTGCAGGCGCTTTTCGGCTTCGAGGTCGAGCGCCGGTGGCTCGCCGCCGACAATGCCGTGGATGACAGAGGCGTACTGGCTAGAAGAGAACGTGCGTTCGAGGCCTTTCGGTTCGGTGGGCATCGACCCGAGCAGCACGATGGCGCTGCCTTTCTGCCGGAAGCCCGAGCCGACGGCGCGCTCGACATCCTCGAGCACGCCGAGCATGCCGATGACCGGCGTGGGGTAGATGGGTTTCCCCAGAGTCTCGTTGTAGAAGCTGACGTTGCCGCCGGTGATGGGCGTCTCAAGCGCGCGGCAGGCTTCGGCCATGCCGTCAATCACCTCGCTGAACTGCCACATGATTTCAGGCTTCTCCGGGTTGCCGAAGTTCAGGCAGTTGGTCGCCGCCAGAGGCTTGGCGCCCGTTGAGACCAGGTTGCGCGCGGCCTCGGCTACGGCGAGCGCGGCACCGCGGCGCGGATTCAAGTAGCAGTAGCGGCCGTTTCCGTCCACCGCCAGCGCCAGCCCCCTGCGTGTGCCTTTCAGGCGAAGCACGGCGGCATCGGCCGCGCCCGGCGCGAGCACGGTGTTAGTTCGCACCGAGTAGTCATACTGCTGGTAGACCCAGCGCTTGCTGGCGAGCGTGGGGGAGGCCAGCAGACGCACGAAGTTTTCCCGCAGTGCGCGCCGGGCCGTGGCTGCATCGGCGAATTGCACGAGTTTTTCCGGGTGGGGTTTCGGTGGTACAAGCGGCCGCTCGTACACCGGTGCCTGGTCAGCGAGCGCCGCGGCGGGGATTTCGGCCACGATCTGCCCGTGCTCGCGCACGCGCAGCTTGCCGTCCTCCGTCACCTGGCCGATGGCCACGGCGTCGAGTCCCCAGCGACGGAAGAGGGCAAAGACCTCTTCCTCGCGGCCTCGCTCGACCACGAGCAGCATCCGCTCCTGCGATTCCGAGAGCATGACTTCGTAGGGTGTCATCGCCTGCTCGCGCTGCGGCACGCGCGCAAGCTCAATCTCGACGCCGGTGCCGCCGCGTGCGCCCATCTCGCAGGTCGAGCAGGTCAGCCCGGCGGCGCCCATGTCCTGCACGGCGACGATGGCGCCGGTGGAGAGGGCCTCGAGCAGGGCTTCGAGCAGCAGCTTTTCCAGGAACGGGTCGCCGATCTGGACGTTGGGGCGCTTGGCGGCGGAGGTCTCGTCGAACTCGGCCGAGGCCAGGAGGCTGGCGCCGTGGATGCCGTCGCGCCCGGTCTTGGCGCCGACGTAGATGACGGGGTTGCCCACGCCGCGCGCCCGGGCGAGAAAAATTTTGTCTCGTGGGGCGACGCCCAAGCAGAGGACGTTGACCAGCGGGTTCGCGCTGTATCCCGAAGGTTCGGGATCGAAATAGACGTCGCCGCCCACGGTGGGCACGCCGATGCAGTTGCCGTAGAAGGCGATGCCGCTGATGACGCCTTCGGCGATGCGCCGGTTGCGTCGGCCTGGCTCGGAATCCTCGATGGGCCCGAAGCGGAGCGCGTCGAGCAGGGCAATGGGCCGGGCGCCCATGGTGAAGATGTCGCGCAGGATGCCGC
>JACQTG010000012.1 GCA_016210895.1 Acidobacteriota bacterium | reverse complement strand
TTCGAGTTACTCGATCGCCGGGAGCGCGTTCCCGAACGCCCGGGCGCGCGGGCGCTGCCGCCGGTGCGCGAGCGGATTGAGTTCGAGGACGTGCACTTCGCCTACGAGGGGCATGCGCCGCTGCTGAAGGGGATAACGCTCGCGGCGCGTGCGGGGGAGGTGGTAGCGATTGTGGGCTCAAGCGGGGCAGGCAAGAGCACGTTGGTGAACCTGCTGCCGCGCTTCTTCGATGTCACGGCGGGGCGCATCTTGATTGACGGGCTTGATATCCGCGATGTGGCGCTGGCTTCTTTGCGCACGCAGATCGGCATTGTCACCCAGGAAACGATTCTGTTCAACGACACCGTGTGGAACAACATCTGCTACGGGCGCCAAGAGACAGCGCGCGAGCGCGTGCTGGCAGCGGCGCGCGCGGCGCTGGCCCACGAGTTCATCGAGCGGTTGCCGCAGGGCTATGACACCGTGATCGGCGAGCGCGGCGTGCGGCTCTCGGGCGGACAACGCCAACGGCTGGCCATTGCCCGGGCACTGCTGAAGGATGCGCCCATCCTGATTCTCGACGAAGCCACCTCGGAACTCGACACGGAAGCCGAACGCTTGGTGCAACGCGCACTGGAAAACCTGATGCGCGGCCGCACGACCTTTGTCATCGCCCATCGCCTCTCGACCATCCGCCGGGCCGACCAGATCGTCGTGCTCGAAGACGGCCGCATCCGCGAGACCGGAACACACCAGGAGCTGCTGCGGCGGGGCGGTATCTACCAGCGACTCTACGATATCCAGTTTGTCGACCTCGACGCGCCGGAGTCGCTGCGCGCCCGGGAGCCGGTATAGCCCATGCTCCGCAGTATGACCGGATACGCTCAGATCGAACACGAGGAACCACCCTACACGGTGCGCGTGACCCTCAAGACAGTGAACCACCGTTTCCTGGATCTGCATCTGCGTCTCGGGTCAGAGGTGGAGCCGCTGGAGGCGAAGATTCGCGGCTGGGTGCGCAAGCAGGTGCGCCGCGGGCACGTGGACGTGAATGTCCAGGTGGAATCCGCGCAAGTCCCGAGCTTGAAGGTTGACCGTGAATTCGTGCGGAGCTATGTGGAATTGTTCAATGGCGTGCGCCAGGAACATGGCCTGGCGGCCGAGGTGGACTTGATGGCCATCATGCGGATGCCCGGTGTGGTGCGGTTGGAAGAGCCGCGAGGCGGCGCGCAGGATTCCCGGCTCGCTGGTGCAATCGAGCAGGCCGTGGCGCGCGCGTTGGAGGAGCTGGACCGTATGCGCGCCGCGGAAGGAAAGACACTCGAGCAGGAGCTCCGCACGCGCGCACAATCAGTCCGTGCATTGACGGGGCAAGTGGCCCGAGCGGCCGAGCCCGTGCGGGGGGCAAGTTTTGCCCGGCTGCGCGAGCGTCTCCAAGAGCTGCTCGGCGAAGTGCCGCTCGATGAGACGCGTCTCGCCCAGGAGGCTGCCTACTTGGCCGAACGCAGCGATGTGAGCGAGGAAATTGCCCGGCTCGGGAGCCACGTAGAACAATTCACGCAACTGCTGGAGAGCGAGAGCGAAGTCGGAAAGCAGCTCGACTTCCTGCTGCAGGAAATGACCCGCGAAAGCAATACCCTGCTCGCCAAGTCCCCGGGCGTGGAGGCCGGCGGGTTGGAGCTCACACAACTCGGCTTGACCTTGAAGGCCGAGATCGAGCGCCTGCGGGAGCAGGTGCAAAACGTGGAGTAGCGAAGCCACGGTGGCACGGAACACGATTCTGTTTGTCCTGTCCGGACCATCCGGTTCCGGCAAGACCACCATCGTTCACCATCTGCTCGCGAGGTTTACCGATATGATCTTTTCGGTTTCCTATACCACGCGGGCTCCACGTCCGAGTGAGAAAGACGGCCGGGAATATCATTTTGTGAACCGGGCGGACTTCGAAGCTATGATCGGGCGCGGAGAATTTCTCGAGCACGCCTGCGTCTTCGATGATTACTATGGAACCCATCGCCGGTACCTGGAGCGGGCGCAGCAGGAAGGCAAGGACTTGATTCTCGACATTGACGTTCAGGGAGCCACCCAGGTCAGGTCCCACCAACCGGGCGCGGTGTTTATCTTTGTTCTGCCGCCTTCCTGCGAGGAGCTCAAGCAACGGCTGCGTGCGCGCGGTGACGCGCAAGCGGCCATCGACCGCCGGCTTGAGTTCGCCCGGCACGAGATCCGGCAGATCGACGAGTACGAATACGTGATCATCAACGCCGACCGCGAGCAGGCCTGTGCGGAAATCGAAGCCGTCGCCCAGCGCGAGCGTTGTGTCCACGGCAAGGAGAAGGTTCCGGCTGGGACAGAAGAGCGGGCGGCGCGTTGCCGGCGGATGGCGCAGAGAGAGCGGGTTTCTGGTATTCTAAAGAGCTTCGAGGTGACACCCGCATGATTCCTGTGGACAGTATTGAGAACAAATTCAGCTTTGTCCTCGCCGCCGCCAAGCGTGCGCGCCAACTGCAGATGGGAGCGAGACCCCTGACCGAAACCCACTACCGTAAGCCCACGCGCGTGGCTATCGAGGAAATTCTCTCCCAGGCAGTGCAGTATGAGCTGGCCAAGCCCGAGGAGGAGAATGGCGAGACGGGCCGCGAGAAGAAGGGGAAGCGCGGAAAGTAGGGCGCAGCGATGAAAGTGGCGTTGGGCGTCACCGGCTGCATTGCCGCCTATAAGGCCGCCGAGCTGGTGCGGCACCTGCAACAGGAAGGCGTCGAAGTTCAGGTGGTGATGACGCGGAGCGCGCAGGAGTTCATCACCCCGTTGACCTTCGCTGCGCTCAGCGGTCAGAAAGTCATCACCGAGATGTTTGGCTCGCGGGCTTCGTCCGAGCCGGCCAACATCGAAAGTGCTGTGGAGCACATTGCCGTGGCGGGGAGCATTGACGCCCTGGTGATTGCGCCGGCCACCGCGGACGTCCTGGGCAAGATCGCCCATGGGGTAGCCGACGACTTCCTCACCACACTCTATCTGGCCACGAAGGCTCCTGTCGTCGTGGCTCCGGCGATGAACGTCAATATGTGGGAGCATCCGACGGTGCAGGCCAACGTGGCCTGCTTGCGTGAGCGCGGCGTGAAGGTCGTTGAGCCCGATGCAGGCTACCTGGCTTGCGGAATGACCGGACCGGGCCGGCTGGCTGAGCTGGAGACCATCGTGGCTGCCGTGCTCGATACGCTCGGGGTGAAACGTGACTTGGTGGGCGAAACGGTTCTGGTGACGGCCGGGCCGACCTGTGAAGACATCGATCCGGTGCGCTATCTCACCAATCGTTCCTCCGGGCGCATGGGCTACGCCGTGGCGGAGGCAGCGGCGCGGCGCGGGGCACGCGTAATCCTGGTCAGCGGGCCCACGGCACTCAAGCCGCCCGCCGGCGTGGAAGTTGCATCTGTGCGCACCACCGAAGAGATGCGGCAAGCTGTGCTCGAACGCGCGCCGCAGGCGAGCATTGTCGTGGCGGCAGCCGCAGTGGAGGATTTTCAGCCTAAGCGCGTTGCAGCCCAGAAAATTCGACGCGCACAGACCTCGTGGCGGCTGGACTTGGAGCCCACGGCGGACATACTAGGAGAGTTGGCGCAGGCGAAGGACCATCGTCTGCTGGTGGGGTTTGCCGCTGAGACCCAGGATATGGTGAAGAATGCGCGCGCCAAGCTGCGAGCAAAAAAGCTGGACATCATTGTGGCCAACGATGTCACCCAGGAGGGGGCGGGGTTTGACAGTGAAACCAACATCGTCACCTTGCTGACACGAGACGGCCAAACCATCGAGCTGCCGAAGATGACCAAGCTCGCCGTCGCCCACCGCTTGTTGGACGAGGTCCGGCGTTTGCATCCGGCGCGCGGTGCGGCTTGATGGAAGGCGATCTGCTAGCGCGGTTGCGCGCGCGTCTCGCCTACTACGAAGAGCTTGGGTTCACGCCGCTTCAGCGTCCCCGGAAGTCGCCGGGTTCTGTGACTCGGCCCGAGGAACCGGTCGCGGAAATCGAGGCATCACCTCCAGGACAAGGCATACCGGAATCGTCGACAATGCCACCCGTAGACCGGACAGCACCGAGGGCACTCTCGCTGTTTGGGGAAGCACCCGGGCGGATCCCGGGTGACACGCTCGAACGGATTCAGGCCGACCTTGGCGATTGCCGGCGGTGCAAGCTGTGGCCGCACCGCACGCACATCGTATTCGGCAGCGGGAATCCGGAGGCAGAACTCGTATTCGTGGGAGAAGCACCCGGAGAAGAAGAAGACCGCCAGGCGTTGCCGTTTGTCGGCCGCGCCGGGCAGTTGTTGACCCACTGGATTGAGTCCCTGGGGCTCAAGCGGAGCGACGTTTACATCTGCAACGTGATCAAGTGCCGCCCGCCCGGCAACCGCAGCCCGGAGAAGGATGAAATTGAGACCTGCTCGCAGTTTCTCTCGCGGCAACTGGACGTGCTGCAGCCCAAGCTGATTTGTGTTTTGGGCAGCGTGGCCTTGCAAACGCTTCTGGGCAAGAATGTTTCGATTACCCGTTTTCGCGGCCAGTTCACCGACTACCGCGGGATGAAGCTCTTCGCTACCTTCCATCCCGCCTACCTGCTGCGCAACCCGAATGCGAATCGCGAGGTGCAGCAGGATTTGCGCAAGATTCGCACGTTTCTTGGCTTGCCGGCGAGCGGCCGACGGGCCAGCCCCTCAGATACGCACGCGTAAGAGCGAGGATGTCTCACGAGACAGCCACCCAACAGGGCAGTGGCTTCTCCTGCCAAGTGGCTGTGCCCGTGCCTCTGCCCACGACCTTTACCTACCGCGTTCCGGAGGCGTTGCAGAAATTTATTTCGGTGGGGGCTCGGGTACGCGTGCCCTTTCGCCAGCGGCAACTGGTGGGCGTGGTGACGGCACTCGATGCGGAGACGCAGATTGAGCACGCGCCGGCTGACGGACTAAGAGACGTCATCGAGGTAATCGACCGCGAGCCGCTGCTGACGCCGGCTCTGCTGAAGCTGGCGCAGTGGATTACCGACTACTACTTTGCGCCGCCAGGGGAG
>JACQTG010000067.1 GCA_016210895.1 Acidobacteriota bacterium | reverse complement strand
CTTCAAGCCTTATGCTTCGAGTCCCAAGCCTCTAGTAGGCCCAACGGAGGAGGACGCCGCCGGTGGTGTAGCCGGCGCCGACGGCGAGCAGCAGGACCAGGTCCCCCTTCTTCAGCCGCCCGCAGTGGAGCGCGTCCACCAGGGCGATGGGGATAGTGCCAGCGGTGGTGTTGCCGTAGCGGTCAATGTTCAAGAGCACCTGCGCGTCGTCGAGACCCAGGCGCTCGGCGGTGGCGCGGATGATGCGCTCGTTCGCCTGGTGGGGCACCAGCAGCTTGAGGTCTTCGGCGGTGAAGCCGTTGCGCTGGAGCAGCATCTCGGACACTTCCGCCATCCGCCTGACCGCATACTTGAACACCTGGCGGCCGTCCTGGTGGACGTAGTGCATCTTCTTGTCCACGGTTTCGTGGCTGGGGGGGTTCAGGCTGCCGCCGGCAGGCATATAGAGGTTGCAACCGCCTGAGCCGTCAATGTCGTGGTGAAAATCCAGGATGCCGGCTTCAGCGGAATTGCCGCAGGGCTCGACCAGGACGGCGCCGGCGCCGTCGCCAAACAGCACGCAGGTGGCGCGGTCCTCAAAGTTGATGATAGAGGTCATGGTGTCGGAGCCGATGACGAGGGCCTTCTTGTGGGGGCCCGCGCCGACAAACTGTGCCCCCACGGTCAGCGCATAGACAAAGCCCGAGCAGGCGGCCAGCAGGTCGAACCCCCAAGCGCGCTGCGCGCCCAGGCGGTCCTGCACCAGGCAGGCAGTGGAAGGGAAGAGCATGTCGGGCGTCACCGTGGCCACCACGATCAGGTCAATCTCTTCCGGCGCGACGCCCTTTTCGGCCAGCAGGGCACGGGCGGCTTCCGTGGCCATATGGGAGGTGGCCACGCCCTTGTCCACGAGGTGGCGTTCGCGGATGCCGGTGCGCTCGAAGATCCACTCGTTCGACGTCTCGACCATCTTCTCCAGGTCGGCATTGGTCAGCACGCGCGGCGGCACCCAATGCGAGACGCCGGTGATTTTGGCGGGAATGGGCGGCATCAGGTCACTAGGCCTGTCCACGGACAGGCAAACGGCTTGGGAATACGCTGCAAGAGGGCTCGATTCTAGGATTTGGCGAGGGGAAAAGCAACCAGCCAGAGCATTCCTCGGCTAGCCCAATGCCAGAAGATGAGGAAGCACCTCTGTCAGCGACCTGACGCGCGGTGCGCTGGTGGCCCAGGAGCCGTCGATCGGGTCGTAGAGCAGGGCGTGCAGGCCGGCGCGCTGTGCACCCACCACGTCCAGCGAGTAGAAGTCGCCCACCATCAGCGCTTCCGCCGGGCGCACAGCGAGTTGTTCCAAGGCGTGAGCGAAGATGTCGGCGTGCGGCTTCTCCACGCCCACCACGGCGGAATCCACGATGACGTCGAAGTAGTGGGCCAGGCCCATTCGCGTGAGTAGCTGCCGGCAGGTGCCGTCGGAATTCGACACCACGCCCAGCGCCAGGCCGCGCCGGCGCAGGGCCTCGAGCGTGGCGGCGGCGTCGGGCGGAACCGCACGCCAGTAGCCGCCGCCACCCGCAGCTTGGTTGAGGAAATTGCCCAACGACTCCTGCTGTTCGGTTTGGGCCACCAACCCCCCGGCAATCTGGTGCCAGAAGCCCTGCCAGTCCGCCCGCGTCACCCAGCCGGTGCGTGCCGGCGGACGTTCCTCCCAGCGGCGCAGCAGTTCGCGGTCGAGCCATTCCCGCCCGCGGCATTCCGCCGCGCGCAGTTGGCCAGCGTCGCTCGGTAATCCGAGGCCAGCGCCGGCCCGGACAAGAGCCGGGTAGTCGAGATGAACCAGGGTATTGCCGGCGTCGAAGAGCACCGCGCGCAGAGCCATCGCGACTAGTCGGCCTCCTCGAGGGTGTGCGACCAGCGGATGGTGGCTGTGCGGCCGAGGGTGGCGGCCACCGAGCAGTACTTCGTGCGGGAGAGTTCGATGGCGTGCTCGACCGCGCGTGGGTCAAGCTTCTTGCCGGCGATGCGATAGCGCACGGCCAGTTCGGTCCACACTCGGGGTGGCTCGGCGGCGCGCTCGCCCTCGACGCGGATCTCGACGCCGGTTACTTGCTGCCGCTTCTTCTTGAGGATAGAAACGACATCTGAGCCCGTGCAGGCGCCCAGGGCCAGGAGTAACAATTCCATCGGCCCCGGGCCGGTGTTGCGGCTGCGGTCGGCGTCAACCACCAACTCGTGGCCGCTGGGCCCCACGACCAGGAACTGCTCCCCCTCGGTCCAGCGCACGCTGGCTTGTTGCATAGCCTCCTCCGCGGAAAACAATCAGAGATACGAACACTAGAAATCAGAAAAAGCGGGGCGAAGGCTGCCCTTACTGGCGGCTGCTGCGCGGGCGGCGTTCTTCGTGCGCCGACGGCTCCAACTGGGCCGGGTCGAAGACGGGCATTTGCTTCAGCACTACGGTGACGAATTCCTTGACCAGTTTGGAGTCGAACTGTGTTCCCGCGCAGCGTTGCAATTCCTCGATGGCTTCTACTTGAGTCCGGGCGCGCTTGTAGGTGCGCTCGCTCACCATGGTGTCGAAGGCGTCGGCGATAGCCACGATGCGCGAGGCCAGCGGAATCGTCTCCCCTTTGAGCCCATCGGGGTAGCCGGTCCCGTCTATCCGCTCGTGGTGGTGGCGAACGATCTTCTGGATGTTGGTGATCGTGCGCAGCGGCTCCAGGATCTTGGCGCCCAGGGCCGCGTGCTCCTTCATCATGTCAAACTCTTCCCGCTCCAGCGGGCCGGGCTTGTGCAGGATGCGCTCGGGCACGCCAATCTTGCCCACATCGTGGAGGATGGCAGCCAGGCGCAGTTCCTCCACGTCCTTTTCCGAGAGTGCCAGACGGCGCCCCAGGGCGACGCTGTAGCGGGCCACGTTCTGCGAGTGGCCCTGGGTGTAATGGTCTTTGGCGTCGATGGCGAAGGCGAGCGAGGTGACGGTTTCGAGCACGGGTGCGGGCAGGTCGCCCATCTTGGTTGCGTCCACGCCCAGCGATTCGGTGACGTGTTCGAGGCGACGATAGACTTCCTCGAAGGCCTCGGGGCCGGTGGCAAACAGGCGCTTGATGGTGACCCCCAGGTAGGCCTCGAGCACGCTGCGCTGCCACTCCTTCTGCTCGCTCACCTTGTAGTGGTCGGCGCTGACGACAGCGTCGCCGCCCTGGTGCTTGGCTAGGTACATGCTTGCGTCGGCAATCTGGATCAGTTCCTGCGGGGTGGAGGCGTGGGTGGGGAAGGTGGCCAGCCCCAGGCTGGCAGTGGTTTTCTTTTCGCGCAGCAGCGGGTCGTTCGCGATCCAGGCGCGCAGCTTTTCCGCCAGGGTGGAAGCCTGCTCGGCGTTGGTCTCCGGCATCAGCACGACGAACTCGTCGCCGCCGTAGCGGGCTACCACGTCCGAGCGGCGGCAGTTCTGCTCCAGGATGCGCCCGGTGCGCTGGAGCAGG
>JACQTG010000059.1 GCA_016210895.1 Acidobacteriota bacterium | reverse complement strand
TCAGCCGAAAGGTCTGCGGCAGGTGCGCCCGCAGCACCGCATCGGCAAACTCCCCATCGGTCGTAAGCAGCAACAGGCCTTCGGCCTCATACGGGAGGCGACCAATGGGAAAGACGCGCTGCCGCACAGTGCGAAGCAAGCTCAGGATGGTGCGCCGCCCGGCTGGGTCGTCGACCGTGCTCACAATACCGCGCGGCTTGTTCAGCAGTAGATAGGTGTGCGTGCGGGGAAACCGCAGCACCGTGTCGTCCACCTGAATGCGGTCGCACGTAGGGTCGGCCTTGACGCCCAGCGTCGTCACCACGCGTCCGTTGACCCGCACCCGCCCGGAGAGAATCCACATCTCGGCCATCCGGCGCGAGGCCAGGCCGGCGCGGGCGATCAGCTTTTGCAAGCGCTCAGCCATTACTAGCGTTCGCAGCGTCAGAGTTGGGCAACGCGGCTTCCACCGGTGCCTCGGCTACTTCCGCCATCGAGGCCCGCGCCAGAGCTTCGAACTCCTCGAGTGTCGGCAGCTCACCCAGATCCTTCAACCCGAAACGCAGCAGGAACTCTTTCGATGTCCGGTAGAGGATGGGGCGGCCAATGCACTGTTTGCGCCCGGCGGTAACGATGAGGCCTTTGTCGAGCAGTGTCTTGATCACACTCACCGCGTGGACGCCGCGAATGTGCTGGATCTCCGGGAGCGTGACCGGCTGCTTGTAGGCGACCACGGCCAGGGTTTCCAGGGCCGGGAGGGTCAGGCGCAGTGGGGGCTTCTGCTTGCGCACGAACTGACGCACCGCCTCGTGGTGTTCCGTCTTGGTATACATCTTGTAGCCGCCCGCCACCTGGCGAATCTCCACTCCGCGCGCGGAAGCGCGGCTATCCGCCACCAACTCCGCCAGGGCCGCCTGCAACTCCTCCCGCGTCACGCCCTCCAGAGCGGCCGCAAGCTGCTCGAGTGCGACCGGCTCTTCGGAAACGTAAATGATGGCTTCGAGCAAGGCCTTGAGCGCGGCGTGGTCCATCGTCGCTACCGGTACTCCGCATCAATGGCCGCCATCCGGCGCGGCCGCGCAAACACCACGTCAAACAGCTTGTGCTTGCGCAAGAGGATGGGCCCGAAGGTCTCCTGCTGGACGGCGATGACCGCCTCCAGGCGAATCAACTCCAGCACCGCCAGAAAGGCCACAATCAGCGCGGCGCGTCCCGGATGAAGCCGAAACACCGTCTCGAGCGCAATCGGCGCCTCCGAGGCCCGCAGGAGCTCCTGCACCTCGCCAATCAGTTGGCTGACGGTCAGTTCTTCCTTGGCGATGTCGAGCGTCGGCGGCTCGTGCGGGCGGCTCAGCGCCTGCTGGAAGGCCTTGGCGATGTCCCACAGCGTCACTACCAATTCGCCTTCCTCGTGCTCAAAGCCCTCTGCGTTCGGATGCGACCAACTCGCCGCCTCGAGCACTTGCTTCTGGTGCAGAATCTCCGCTGCCTTCTTGAACTTTTCGTGTTCGAGCAGTCGTTGCACCAAGTCCGCACGCGGGTCGAGCGCCTCCTCGGCCGACGCCAGTGGATCAGGCGGCAGCAGCATTCGCGCCTTGAGGTAAATGAGTGTCGCCGCCAGTAGGATAAAGTCAGCGCCGATGTCCAGGTTCAGCTCTTCCATCCGGTGCAGGTAGTCGAGGTACTGCTGCGTGATGCGGGCAAGTGGAATATTGAAAATGTCAATCTCCTGCTTGCGAATGAGATCAAGCAACAGGTCAAGAGGCCCTTCGTAGGTGTCAAGCTGGACTCTGTAGGTTTCCCCCGACGAGCTCATCGTCGAGGGTTCATCGTGAAGGCTCATGCTCGCGGGCTGCTCCACTCCTAGGGCGCGTTCCTGGCCGCTCGCGCAAGACGCCGGCTCGGGCGGCGCTTTGAGCCGGCCGCTGACTTCGAAGTCTGCGAAGCCGAAAGACGCGGGATCAGCTTCATCGCTTCCCGTACCCGTTGCATGGTTTCCTGCGCCACGCGCCGGGCGCGCTCGGAACCTTCCGCGAGAGTGTCCCACACCGCCTTGGGTTTGGCCGCATAGCTCTCCCGTCGCTCTCGAATGGGAGCAAGCGCGCGAATCAGGTGGTCGGCCATCAAGGCCTTGCAGTCTACACAGCCGATTTTAGCCGTCCGGCATTCGTGGTCAACCTGCTCGATCACCCCCCGCGTGGAAAAACGGCGGTGGTAGCCGAACACGGGGCAAATCTCCGGCCGGCCCGGGTCGGAGCGCCGTACCCGCTGCGGGTCG
Organism: Acidobacteriota bacterium; assembly: GCA_016210895.1. The sequence continues at coordinate 8,911 of JACQTG010000059.1, read as the reverse complement.
GTGAGCATGGTGCTGACCTTGGCGCGAATCGACTCGGGATTCTCGCCCAGCTCGATCACGTTGCCCAGGCTCTTCGACATCTTCCGCCCATCCAGGCCCGGCAGCCGCGGCGTCGGCGTCAGTAAGGCCTCCGGCTCTGGAAATACTTGCACGCCCGATTGGAGGACATACAAGCTGTTGAAGCGCCGGGCGATTTCACGTGTCAGCTCGACGTGCGGCACCTGATCCTGACCCACCGGCACGTAGTGGGCGCGGTAGATCAAAATGTCGGCGGCCTGAAGCACCGGATAGCCGAGCAGGCCGTAGTTGATCTTTGTTACTTCGCTCTCTTCCTCCGAGCTGATCAGGCCCATCTCGCGTGCCTGCTCTTTGATGGTCGGGTTGCGGATGAGCCAGGGGGTCGGGGTAATCATGGAAAACAGCAAGTGAAGTTCGGCATGCTCCAGCACGCGCGACTGCACGAACAACGTCGATCGCTCGGGATCCAGCCCTACGGCCAGCCAGTCGGTCGCCACCTCGAGCGTGTTCTGCGCGACCTGGGACGTATCCGCGTAATCCGTCGTCAGCGCGTGCCAATCAGCGATGAAGAAAAAGCAATCGTATTGCTGTTGCAGTTGGAGCCAGTTTTCGAGCGCCCCGACGTAATTCCCCAGGTGGAGCTTGCCCGTGGGACGCATCCCGCTCAGTACCCTTCGGCTGAGCTTCCCTCGGCTCTGCTCGGGATGGACAGGGTGAGCCCTGCGCCGGGGCTCGGAGCCAGCGCGGCGGGCTGGGCCTCGCGCGCCCGATTTGCTGCCCATGCGCCGGCTCTGCCTCCTCGAAACGCGTCCCTGTCTGTTGCTCATCTTAGCACAGCCTGCCTGCCGCGAGCAGCGCTGCCTGCGCTGGCACAGATGCTATAATGCCAGCTTGTTGGCCTCGCGGCGGGTGCGAGGTGGGTTCAACAGCATGATGAGCAATTTCTGGCTCTGGGTGGCGCTCGGCTTCTATTCGCTCGGATTGCTGCACGCACTCATCACCGTGGTGCGTCGCCAGCGCGCTCTCTTCCGTACCTCGCTCGTCGCGCTCACCCTGGGATTTTTCTTCCACTTGGTGTCGCTCACCGAGCTAGCCCTGCTGGAACGTCGCTTCCCGGTGAGCAACCTCGCCGAAGCCAGCTCCCTCTTCGCTTTTCTGATGACCCTCGGATTCCTGCTCGCCTATTGGCGGTTTGAGGTCAGCTCTCTCAGTGTGTTCTTGTTCCCGCTGGTGTTCGTGCTCACCCTGGCCTCCGCCGTCAGCCAGCGACCCCAGCCCCCACTTTCGCCGCTGCTCGAACAGAGTTGGCTCCCTCTCCATGTCTCGTTCACGCTGGGCGGCTATGCCGCTTTGATGTTGTCATTTCTGGCCGGGGTGATGTACTTGATCGAGGAGCGCGAGCTCAAGAACAAGCAGCCCCGGACCTTCTACTATCGCCTGCCCCCGCTCGATACCCTGGAGCGCCTGGGCGCCGGTGCAATCGTGATCGGCTTTCCCCTGATCACGATTGGGTTGCTCGTAGGAACGCTCGGAGCCGCACACGCTTGGGGACAGGGCTGGCTGCGCGATCCCAAAGTCACGCTGAGTTTTATCTTGTGGGTGGTTTACTTGCTACTCATCTATTCCCGCGTCGGCATGGGCTGGCGCGGGCGCAGGGCCGCCGTGTTTACCATTGTCGGGATGGCGGCCGTGCTGGTGAGCTGGAGCGCGAATTATATGAGCGTGCACCACGCCTTTTTCACGCGGTAGGAAACGATGCCACTGACCGTTGTCGGCCTGAATCACCAAACCGCCCCTGTCGAAGTGCGTGAGCGCTTGAATTTCCCCGCCAAAGAACTGCCTCGGGCCCTCCACAGCCTGATGCAGCATCCCGCTGTGGCGGAAGGGTTGATTTTTTCCACCTGCAACCGCGTCGAAGTCGTCGCCCGTCCCCGCGAGGAAGCCGACTTGCCACCGCTCCTAGTGGATTTCCTGGCCCACCAGCGGGAGGTCAAACGGGCCGAGTTCGAATCCCATCTCTACGTTCACCACGGGCGCGAAGCCATTCGGCACCTGCTGCGCGTGGCTGCCAGTCTTGACTCGATGGTAGTCGGGGAGCCACAAATCCTGGGTCAGGTCAAGGATGCCTTTGCCGCGGCGCGCGAAGCCGGCACGGTGGGCGGGGTGCTCGAGTTCGTGCTTGCGCGGGCATTGGCGGTAGCCAAAAAAGTGCGGGCGGAGACGGGTATCGGCGTGGCGGCGGTCTCCGTCAGTTCGGCGGCGGTCGAGCTGGCACGAAAAATCTTCGGCTCGCTCGAAAATCGCACGGTCTTTCTGCTCGGCGCGGGTGAGACGAGCGAGTTAACAGCCCGCCACTTGCAGGAAAGCGGCGCGCACACCGTTTTTGTGTCCAATCGCACCTACGAGCGCGCCCAGGAGCTGGCCCGGCAACTCTGCGGCGAGGCCATCCGCTTCGATGAACTGCTCGGCCACGTTGCCCGCGCCGACATCGTCATTGCCTCCACCGCCGCCCCCCATTACCTCGTCCGCCGTGAGCACGTCCTCGGCTTCCTCGCCGAGCGGAAGAATCGGCCGATGTTTTTTATCGACATCAGCGTGCCGCGGAATCTGGAGCCCGCCATCAACGAGCTCGATAACGTATTTCTCTACAACATCGACGACCTCCAACAGGTCGTGAAAGCCAACCTGCGCGAGCGGCGCCGGGAGGCCTTGCACGCGGAGGAAATCATTGAGCGGGAAACTGATCTGCTCCTGGCGCGCCTCAAGACCCTCGAACTCGGCCCCACGATTGTCGCCTTACAGGAAAAACTGCATGCGATGCGCGCGACAGAGTGGGAAAAGGCGCGCCGGAAGCTCGGCATGCTCACGCCCGAGCAAAACGAAGCCGTCGAGCAGATGACGCGCTCGCTCGTCAACAAGATTCTTCATCTGCCTATCAGTCAGTTGAAATCCCTCAGTCGCGAGCCCGACGGCTTGAAGCTGGTCGAGTTCATCCGCAAGACCTTCCAGCTGAAGGATTAGCAGGCACGATGCCCACGCTCCGCATCGGGACTCGGGGCAGCGCGCTGGCGCTCTGGCAAGCGAACCACGTCCGCCAGATGCTCGAGCGTACGGGGGCTTCCATCGAGATGGAAGTCATCCGCACGAGCGGAGACAAGATCACAGACGTGCCCCTGGCTCAGGTAGGCGGCAAGGGACTGTTCACGAAAGAAATCGAAGAGGCGTTGCTCGCCGGGCGCATTGACCTGGCCGTGCACAGCTTGAAAGACCTGCCCACCCAATTGCCGCCGGGACTCCTGCTGGCCGCCGTGACCCGCCGCGAAGACCCCCGCGACGCTCTGGTCGCCCGCAACGCCCGGCGCTTTGCCGACCTGCCGCGCGGTGCGCGTGTGGGAACGAGCAGCCTCCGCCGCCAGGTGCAACTGAAGCACTTGCGGCCCGACCTCGTCATCGAGCCCCTGCGCGGCAACCTCGACACCCGCTTGCGCAAGCTCGACACCGGTCAGTACGACGCCATCGTCGTTGCCGCCGCCGGATTGAAACGCCTGGGCTGGGAGCAACGCGCGACACAATTCTTTGAGCCCGACGAAATCGTGCCGGCAATCGGTCAGGGCGCCCTGGGCATTGAGACGCGGGCGGACGACCTTCCCCTACACTCCCTACTGCGGGCCGTGCATGATCCCGAAACGGCTACGGCCACGGCCGCCGAGCGCGCCTTCTTGAAACACCTCGGCGGCGGCTGCCAGGTGCCGCTGGGCGCCCATGCGCGGGTGGCAACGAACGAGTTGCATTTGGTCGGACTGGTTGCGAGCCAGGATGGCGGAGCCGTTGTTCGCGGATCGCTGAAGGGAGCAGCGACCGAGGCTGAAGTCCTGGGGACGCGGCTGGCCGGCAAGCTGCTCGCCGAAGGCGCCGCCGAAATCCTGGCCACCATTCACGCTGCCCCCGCAGGACTTCAGCCGCCGGGCGCGGCCTGATGCGAATGAAGAGCAAACGAGGCAAGGTCTATCTCGTCGGGGCGGGTCCGGGCGACCCAGGGCTGCTGACGCTGAAGGGCAAAGCCGCCTTGGAACAGGCCGACGTCGTCATCTACGACTACCTCGCTAACCCGGCTCTCCTGCGCTACGCCCCACCGCGCGCCCGGCTCATCTACGCCGGGAAGCGAGCGGGAAAGCACAAACTCTCCCAGGAAGAAATCAATCGGTTGCTCGTGCGCTATGCCCGTGCGGGCAAGACCGTCGTGCGGCTCAAGGGGGGCGACCCGTTTGTTTTCGGCCGCGGAGGGGAGGAAGCCGAGGCCTTGATGCGGGCGCGCGTGGGCTGGGAAGTCGTGCCCGGTGTCACCGCCGGCACAGCCGCTCCCGCCTATGCCGGCATCCCCATCACCGATCGCCGACACGCCTCCTCGGTCGCGCTTATCACCGGCCACGAAGACCCGGATAAGAGTGCCTCAGCGTTGGACTGGTCCCGGCTGGCGCGGGGAGCCGACACGTTGGTGTTCTTCATGGGTGTGCGCAAGCTTCCCGCAATCGCCCGGCAATTGATCGCGCACGGGCGATCGCCCGAGACACCGGCAGCGGTCATCCGTTGGGGCACGCAACCTCAGCAGAAAGTGGTCGAAGGAACCCTGGCCACGATTGCGCACCGCGCGGCCGGCATCGAACCCCCGGCCGTGACCGTCGTGGGCGATGTCGTCCGCTTGCGGCGGCGCCTGCGCTGGTTTGAAAGCAAGCCCCTCTTTGGCCGTCGCATCCTTATCACCCGCACGCGCGAGCAAGCAAGCCAGTTGCGCGCCGCGCTCGAAGAGCTGGGCGCGGAGGTAATCGAGCTGCCCACCATCGCCCTTGCCCCGCCGCGAAGCTGGCAGCCGCTCGATGCCGCCATTCGGCGGCTTGGTCAGTACGATTGGGTTGTCTTCACCAGCGCCAACGGCGTGGAAACTTTCTTTGCCCGCTTGCGGCGCGCCCGGCGTGATGCTCGTGCCCTCGGAGGCGCTAAGATTGCGGCCATCGGGCCAGCCACGGCGGCTGTGCTCCGCCAACACGGCCTCGAGGCTGACGTGGTACCAGAAGAGTTTCGTGCCGAAGGCTTGGTCAAGGCGCTGAAGGATGAGTCGTGGCGGACAAAACGCGTACTCGTTGCGCGGGCGGCCGAAGCGCGAGAAGTCTTGCCGCGGGAGCTGCGCCGGCGCGGGGCGCAGGTGGATGTCGTCGCCGCTTATCGAACTGTGCTTCCCCGGGAGAGCCGCCGTCAGGCACAGTCGCTGTTCGCAAACCGCCCGCCGGATATGATCGCCTTCACCAGCTCCTCGACCGCGCGCAATTTCAGCGCCCTTCTCCCTCCCCGCCGCGCACGCCGCGCGCTGCGCGGCGTGGCCATCGCCGCCATTGGCCCGGTGACAGCGCGGACGGTGCGCGAGCTCGGGTGGCGCATCAACGTCACCTCGAACCCCTACACCATCCCGGCACTCATGCAGGCGATTGTGCGCTACTTCGCCAGCCGGGAACGGCCGTCATCAGGCACGTAGGTCGGCTCCTGCCAGTAGGGCTTGCGCGTAACTTGCTTCAGCAACAACTCGCGACCGTCCGAGGATTCCATTCTGAGCAATTCGTGCGGATGATTTAGGGCGAACCAATAGGTCTGCTTCAGACTCCCAGCCTCGACTTCGACCCGCCAGCCTTCAGTGCGGCCGCGCGGCATGGTCACTTCTTCCCTGCCGAGGACACGGATTTCGGTCTCGACAGGCGTGAGCGGGGCGCGCAGGTTGTTTGAAATCAAGCTGGGCAGCAGCCGCGTGCGGAAGCGCAAGCCGGGCTCAAAGCGCAAACTGCGCAGCGCCAGCGGGAGCTGGTCTTCGATCAGGTCACCCGGCCGCAGCGCAAGCGGGCGTGTGGCGTCACCCTCGCCGTCAAAATAGGAATGGAGAACAAGCTCGGCCCCGCGCGCCCAGGTCTTGACCTCCTTGAAGGTGTTGCCGCACCACTCCTGGCTGCTGTTGGTCAACTTGATCAGTCGGGTTGGGTCGTCTCGACGGACAAAAACACTGGTGAGGAAGTGATAGGGATAGTTTTCCGTCCAATAGCTCTGCACGAAGTTGAGCTTCAGCACCGGCAATAAGGACTTCCCCTCGTAGGGCGGGTCGCCTTTGACGTAAAGCTGGGGATTGAAGTCCTCTTTGACGACAATCAGGACGGCTTCGAAGCTGCGCACCTTACCGTACTGCGGGCGGCGCGCAACGTAAAGGGCAACTTCCGCCTGGCCATCGTCCCACAGCGGCGACTGTGCCCAGGCGGCGTCGAACGCCGCGGGCCTGGCAGCCTCTTGCTGTACCGCGCCGATGACAGAGAAGGCTGGTGGCTGCGTCAATAAAAGGCCCAAGATGCTTAAAGGAAGTAAAACACGCCCCATCGTTTCACCTCACTGGGTTCTGCTAGGATTGTAGCCCACTGTTAGAGAGTGAGGTGAATTAGATGCGCGGTGTGCTCTCGTGGCTGTTGATCGTGCTCGCTACCGTGTTCGTGTTTCTGCCGGCGAACGCGCAGGTGCCGACCACCGATCCTGTTATGGAAGCAGTGCGAGCGTGGCGGGAGGCCCAGGCCCATCGCATCATCGACGACCTGATCGAGTTCCTCTCCCTCCCGAACGTGGCCACTAACCAGGACGACATCTGGCGAAATGCCGAGTGGCTGCAAGTGCAGATGGAGCGGCGCGGGATTCGAACGGAAGTCGTGCCGACAACGGGGAGCCCGGTCGTCTACGGTGAGCTCCAAACGCCCGGGGCGACGCGCACGCTGCTTTTCTACTGCCACTACGACGGCCAGCCGGTTGACCCAACCAAGTGGATCAACTCGGAGCCCTTCCAGCCCGCCCTGCGTCGTGGTGTGGCGGGCGATTGGAGCACAATTCCCTCCCCCGCCGCGGGCCAATCCTTTGACGACAACTGGCGCCTCTACGCGCGCTCGGCTGCGGACGACAAGTCGCCCATCGTGGCGCTGCTGGCCGCGCTCGATGCCCTGCGTGCACGGAAGCTCGAGCCGCGTGTCAACCTGAAGTTTGTTTTCGATGGCGAGGAAGAGCAGGGCTCGCCTTACTTGCACGAGTTCATCGAGCGGTATCGAGATCGGCTGCGCGCCGACGTGGTACTCATCGCCGATGGCCCCGTGCATCCGAGCGGCCGGCCCACGGTGTTTTTCGGCAACCGCGGCATTCTGACGATCGACCTCACCGTCTACGGTCCCCGCGTGCCCCTCCACAGCGGTCATTACGGCAACTGGGCGCCGAATCCGGCCATGCGGCTCGCGCAGTTGCTGGCCACGATGAAGGACGCTCACGGCAACGTACAGATCGAGGGCTTCTACGAGGATGTCGAGCCACTTACAGAAAGCGAGCGGAAGGCCATCGCGGCCATTCCCAACCTTGACGCCAATCTCCGCGAGCGCTACGACTTCGCCGAAGCTGAGGGTGGCGGACGGCGGCTCGACGAGCTGATCCAGTTGCCGTCACTCAACGTGCGCGGTCTCGCCAGCGCCTGGGTGGGCGACGAAGCCCGCACCATCGTACCCGCCACCGCCACCGCGGCCATCGACGTTCGTTTGGTCAAAGGCAATGACCCCGGACGGATGTTCGGCAAAATCGTCGAGCACATCCGCCGCCAGGGCTTTTACGTGACCGAACAGGAGCCGACCGAGGCCGAGCGGCGGATGCATGCGCACCTCGCGCGCCTCGCGAAGCGCGAAGGCTACAAGGCCGTGCGCACCTCCCTCGATCTCCCCATCGCGCAGGCCATCGTCTCAGCGGTCGAGCGTGCCAACGGCGAAAACGCGGTTAAGCTGCCCTCGCTCGGAGGGAGTGGGCCCTCACATTTGTTTGAAAGCTTGAACCTTCCCATCATCGGTGTGCCTATCGTCAACTTCGACAACAACCAGCACAGCCCGAACGAGAACCTCCGCCTGGGAAACTTCTGGCGGGGAATTGATCTATTTGCCGCCTTGCTGTTGGCTAGATAGCGGTGAAGGGTGAAGCGGGCGGGCGTTGCCGGCTAGAGTTTCAGGAGTTCGCGCAGGCGGCGCGTCTGCGCCCGGCTCACGGGGATTTCCGTTGCCTTTCGATCTGCCATCCGCAGCTGGTAGGTCGACTTGAACCAAGGCACGACTTCCTTGATGTAGTTGATGTTGACGAGATAGCTGCGGTGAGCGCGCCAAAACAGGGCCGGGTCAAGATTCGCTTGCAGCTCTTCAATCGTGCGATAGTTCGAGGTGCCTTCCAGTTCGCGTGTCACAATGGTGATCAGGCCGTCGGCAATGGTTGCATAGACGAGGTCTCCCGCGTCAATGAGGAACAGCCGCTGGCTGGTCCGTAACAGCAGCTTGGTGGGCTGCGGGCGCCGCTGATCCAACTGTACCAGCAACGACTCGATTCGCTCGCTCGGGCTCTCCCGCGTCTCGAGCATTTTGCGGGTGCGCGCCACCGAGCGCGCCACGCGTGCCTTCTCGAACGGCTTCAACAAGTAGTCCACCGCATTCACTTCGAAGGCCTGCACAGCGTAGTGGTCATAGGCGGTAGCGAACACGATCTGGGGCAGTGGAACCTTTCGGTCCACTAGCTTCTTAATCACACCGAAGCCATTCAAGCCGGGCATCTCTACGTCGAGGAAGACCACATCAGGGGTGTGCTCCTTGATCAGGCTGTAGGCTTCCAAACCGTTCTTCGCCTGCGCCACAATGCTGACTTCGGGAAATGCTTTCAGCAGATAGGCGAGCTCCTCACGGGCCGGCTTTTCGTCGTCCACAATGAGCGCCGAAATCTGCATGGCCACGGTGTTGCCCTCCCTCGATTGAGTCGCAGAGAATCGGTGCGTCCCACCGGTATGAAACAAACCACGTACAGTATAGAC
>JACQTG010000009.1 GCA_016210895.1 Acidobacteriota bacterium | reverse complement strand
CGGCTATGCAGCCGGGGGTCTTCATGGAATCCTCCCTCGAAAAAGTTTACGAGCGGATGCTCGTTGACACGGAACCCGCATGAAGCGGGCGGGAAGGGAGGAGGTTAGATAAGCAGGCTGGCGTTCAGGACGTAGAGCTTCGGTGGAGAACGGTCAACAACCCAGCCCAATCCATCGGTCAACGGCCTCAGCCCGTGCGTGGAAGGCAAGCTTTCGCTGAATAGGGATTGCGTGGCTGGCAGCACGGGCGGCAAGAACCCGGGCTCCTTCGCCGGCAGAACCACGGGTGCCTCGACCGAAGCCACCTGGCAGCAGTCGCAGGCTGCCTGAGCCGGTGATGCCGAATGGGAAGCACAACAGACATTGTGCTCAGAGAACTGCCCGTCCCCCAGGCAGAGGAACGCTCCCAGGAATGAAACCAAGAGTCCCATGGCCGCGGTTCGCACGAAATCCTCGCCTATCAGGATAGCGTGTTTCTCACCCAAGTCAAGCTCAACTGCGGGCAACGTGGGATTGACAAAACTCTATGCACCGGATAGGCTTCGGTCCGGGCTGTGCCGGACAGGGAAATCAAGAATTTCGACCCACTTGCCCGATTCACATCGGTGGAGCCCATTCTTCCCTCACGCGTGTGATAGGAGTGTGAATTTGCGTCAGAGGACGCAATTCTCGGGAGCGGCGATGAACAAGAACGAAAGGACGGCCGGCTCAGCGCTTGTGGCGACCCTTTTTGCTCTTTGCATGATTGTCCTGACCTTCTCGACTCTCTACTTTTTCTTGAAGCGTACCTGGTGGTTTCCCGAATCCGTCAGTCTGATCGGAGCTGACATCGACCGCCAGTTCGTCCGCACCTTGGTCATTACCGGCCTGGTCTTCCTGCTGGCGCAATGGGCGCTCGCCTATGTCGTACTGCGCTATCGCGATCGCGGTCAGCGCGCGCACTACTCGCATGGCAATAACACGATGGAGATTCTTTGGACAACAGTTACGGCCATCATGTTCCTCGGCTTGGGGATTGCCGCCGAGCGCTCCTGGGCCAAGATCTATTTCGTCGGAGCCTCACCCGGAGCCCTGCAAGTGGAAGTAACCGGGCAGCAGTTCGCTTGGAACATCCGCTACCCCGGCCCGGACGGCGTCTTCGGCCGCACGGAGCCGACCTTGATCAACGATGCTGCCGGAAATCCTCTGGGACTGGACTTGACCGAGCCGGCGGCCCAGGACGACATCGTTACACCCATCATGGCGGTTCCGGTGAACCGTGAGGTGGAAGTGTTGTTGCGCACCAAGGACGTCACCCACAGCTTTTTTGTGCGCGAGTTGCGGTTCAAGCAGGACACGGTGCCGGGTCTGCTGGTCCGGATGCACTTCACGGCCACCAAAGTAGGCGAGTACGAGGTAGCCTGTGCCGAACTCTGCGGCCTGGGCCACCATCGCATGCGTACCTTCCTGCACGTGCTGCCGGAAGAGGAATTTCAAAACTGGCTGCGCGAACAGGCAGCCTTCATGTGAATTCAGGTTGACGCAGGAGGAAACTGATGGCGGAAGCCCACGCGGTTGTGCACGAAGCACCCAAGGGCTTTATTCGAAGATACATCTTCAGCCTCGACCACAAGGTGATCGGAATCCAGTACTTCTTGCTCGCCTTGTTCTCGGTCTTCATCGGCATTTTTCTTTCCTTGCTCATGCGCCTCCACCTGGTCTGGCCGAATGCCGAGCTGCCCGGGTTCGGCGTGATGACCCCGGAGCAGTACCTGGCCCTGATGACCATGCACGGGACGATAATGGTCTTCTTCGTTCTCACCACCGCCCCGCTCAGCGGCTTCGGTAACTACTTCCTGCCCATTCAGATCGGCGCACCGGATATGGCCTTCCCCACCCTGAACATGCTCTCCTTCTGGCTGACCTTCGTTTCTTTGCTCGTGATGCTGGCGGCCTTCTTCGTCATCGGCGGCGCGCCGATCAGCGGCTGGACCGCCTATGCGCCGCTGAGCGCGATTGGCCAGATCGGAGGACCCGGCCTCGGCACGGGACAAACCCTGTGGGTGGTCAGCATCGCCATCTTCTGCGGTGCTTCCCTGCTGACCGCGCTCAACTTCATCACTACTACGCTCGATTTGCGCACCCGGGGAATGTCGCTGCTGCGCATGCCACTGACGGTGTGGGCCTGGTTCATTACCGCCATTCTGGCGCTCCTGGGCTTCGCTGTCTTGCTCGCCGCAGGCATTCTCTTGCTGCTTGATCGCACTGCCGGTACGAGCTTCTTTGTGCCCGGTGGCCTGGTCGTCAGCGACCAACAAATCCCACACTCAGGCGGCTCGCCCCTGCTCTGGCAGCACCTGTTCTGGTTCTTCGGCCACCCGGAGGTCTACATCGCCATTCTGCCTGGGATGGGCATTACCTCCCACGTACTTTCCACTTTTGCCCGCAAGCCGATTTTCGGCTACCGCGCGATGGTGCTGGCGCTGGGTGCCATCGCCCTGCTGGGGCTGTCGGTTTGGGGCCACCATATGTTCGTCAGCGGGATGAGCCCCTACAGCGCATTCGCTTTTTCCCTGCTGACGATGTCGATCGGCGTCCCCTCGGCCATCAAGACCTTCAACTGGATCGGGACGCTCTGGGGCGCCAAGATCCGCTTCACCGCGGCGATGCTGTTTGCGATCGGGTTCGTCTCGTTGTTCGTTTCAGGCGGAGTGACCGGGTTGTTTCTCGCGCAGCCAGCGATTGATATCTATCTCCACGACACCTACTTCGTCGTCGGGCACTTCCACCTGATCATGGGCGTGGCCGCCATCTTTGGCATCTTCGCCGCAACCTACTACTGGTTCCCCAAGATGTTCGGGCGCCACTTAAGCGAGCGGTTGGGCAAACTCCACTTCTGGCTCACCTTTATCGGCGTCTATGCAATCTTCATGCCGATGCACTTCATCGGCG
>JACQTG010000058.1 GCA_016210895.1 Acidobacteriota bacterium | reverse complement strand
GAACAATAGAAAGCAGGTCGAAGACCGCGCGGCGGAATTCATCGATGCCCTCGCCCGTCTCGGTCGAAAGGGCGTGAAGTTGGAAACGCTCCCGCCAGAGCTCGCCGAGTGCCGTCCAGGCGTCGCGCGCGCCGGGCTGGTCGAGCTTCGTGCCGACCAGCAGTGTCGGCTTGCGCACGGCCCCCAACGGCAGAGGGTCGCTGCTGGAGCCCAGAACGATCTTCGCGTCTTCCAAGAAGGCAAGCGTATCGGTGACCTGTTCAAGGACTTCGGGCGCGCCGAGATCTACGACCAGGACAGCAGCGTCGGCGTTGCGGATGGCCTGCGGCACCCAGGCCTCGCCAAACTCAGGATGCACCGGTGGCAGGTCAAGGAGTTGAATCTGAATGTTTTCGAATTCCATCATGCCGGGCTGCGGCAGCCGGGTGGTGAAGGGGTAGTCGGCCACGTCTGGCGTGGCGCGGGTCAACCGCGCCAGCAGGGATGACTTGCCCGTGTTCGGCGGGCCGATCAACACCACCTGGCCGGCGCCTTCGCGCGGCACGTAGTAAACGGGCAGGGCCGCTTTGGGGCCGCCTTTCTTGTGCAGTTCGCCGCGCAGTTTTGACAGGCGGCGCTTGAGGTCCGCCTGCATCTTCTCCGTGCCCTTATGCTTGGGAATGGTGCGGAGCATCTCTTCCACAGCGGCGAGTTTTTCCGGCGTTGTCTTCGCCTGTTTGAAGCGTTCTTCTGCAGCTATGTATTCAGGCGTGAGGTTCGCGGGCATGGACGTGCTCTGGAGTCAAAGGCTGACTCTTTATTATGCAAGAGCTGATAGGGGATTGCGCCAGGAAGTTTGCCGCGACTGTTCGAGGAAGCGCGGCTAGCAAGCCGTCCAAGCCGCGGCGAGCTCCGCGGCCAGGCGCGCGTTGGCGACGAGCAGGGCTTGATTGGCGCGCAGGGTCGTGCCCCGGCTGAGCCGATGCAAGGCATCGAGAAGAAAGGGCGTGAGCGCCGCACCCTGCACGCTTTGCGCGGCGGCCTGGCGCAGGGCCTGCGTCAACCACCGCTCAACCCGAACCCCGTCGAGCGCGTGTTCGGTGGGAACCGGATTGGCCACCAGGATCCCACCGGCGTAACCGAGCGCGCGGTAATGGCGGATGGCCGCGAGGAGTTGCCCGGGATTTTCGGCCTCGCTGCGGAGAGGAATACCCGTAGCGCGTACGTAGAACCCTGGCAACTCCCTCGTCTGGTAGCCGAGCACGGGGACGCTGAGCGTTTCCAGGTATTCGTAGGTCTTGCGCAGGTCGGTGATGATTTTAGGGCCGGAGGCGACGAGCACGATCCGGGTGCAGGCGAGTTCGATTAGGTCGGCCGAGATGTCCAGCGTTTCTCCGGCGTCGCGATGCACCCCGCCAATGCCGCCGGTCGAAGCAAATTCGATGCCCACCCGTGCGGCCACGTGGATGGTAGCCGAAACGGTGGTGCCGGCCGTCGCGCGCTGCGCCAGCAGCCATCCCAGGTCCGCGCGCGCGCACTTTTGGGGATTCTCGGCGCTCAGCAACTGGTTGAAATCTTCCCGCGTCAGGCCAATGCGAAGCCGCCCGTTGAGGACGGCGACCATCGCCGGAACCGCCCCCGCGCCACGGATGGCCTGTGCCAGGGCTTGCGCCACTGATTCCCGCACCTCGTCCGGCAGACCGTGGGTGAGGACAGCCGATTCGAGCGCCACCACGGGTTGCCGCCGGATGAGCGCCCTGCGCACGGCCTGATGAACATCGTAGCTATGCGGCAAGGAAGGCATCGTGCGGGCCACTCTAGGCTGCCGGTGCTCGCAGAGTCAACCCACGCGGCGCGATTGTGTTTTTCGGCGAGAAGGATAGAATGAGGCTATGAGTTTTCGACGCGGCCCAGGGCGAGGACCTCGACCTGACTTTCCCCGCCAGCGCTCCGGACAGGGTGGCTCGACCGACGACCGGCGCTTCTACACTGAGCGCCGCGAAGCCAAATCCGCCGACTACATCTGCCCCCATTGCCGCGAGAGCCACACCTATCAGGTGCATTGGGTCGTGCGTGAGAAAAAGAACCGCCTGGAAGGCGCTGCGAACGAAGAGGATAGGCAGCGCTTTGCTAAGGCCCGCTCCTACATGATTCGTACCGATGATCTGCTCGTTTGCCAGAACCCACGCTGCCGCAAGCGCTTCGAGATTCCCACCTTGCAGTCCGTCGTGCTGCTCTAGCTGGGAACTTTTCGCCCGCATGACGCGATTACAGGAGTAGAGAGGGCACACCGGAGCCCGCTGGTGCACTCGCAAACGGACGAAGAGTTGATGCTGGCCTTCAAAGGCGGCGACCGGGGAGCCTATGAGCAGCTGTTCGCCCGCTACAGGGATGCCATCTACGGCTACCTGCGGCGGCGGTTGAACGACCCCGGCCGCGCCGAAGAGCTGACCCAGGATGTTTTCCTCGCCCTCGTCGAGCGGCGCAACGGCTACGAGGTGCGGGCGAGCTTCAAGACCTATCTCTACCGCATCGCCTTGCACCGCTTGAGCTCGGAGTTGCGCCGGCGACCGCTGGTGGAACGGGCAGCAAATTCGCCCGCGGAAGCAGCGAGCGACCCGGAGGTGGTGACGCAGGTTCGGCAGGCGTTGGCCAGGCTCGACGCCGAGCACCGCGAGGTGGTGCTGCTGCGCGAGTACCAGCAGTTGAGCTACGCGGAGATTGCCGAGGTGCTGAAGATACCGGTGGGCACGGTGCGGTCGCGGCTCTTCCGCGCCAAGCTGGCTTTGCGCGATCTGTTGTCAGCGGCCCGCACCAGCCAGACTCCGAGTGCGCCCGGGAGTGAATGAGATGAAAGGGAAGCATCCAATTGAAGCCGAGGAACTCCAGGCCTACCTGGACGATGAGCTCGCAGCCGAGCGCCGCGCCGCGGTCGAGCAGCACCTGGTGGCTTGCGTTGACTGTCGGCGGCTCGCCGACGAACTCCGCCAGGTGTCGACCAGCTTGCAGGCTTGGCAGGTGGAGCCTGCGCCCGTGCACCTCCGCCCGCCCGCATTCGAGACGGCGAAACAACGATTGCTTACAGTCGCAGGTGAGCGGCGCCGCCTGACGTGGAAACTCGCGATGGCGTTCGGCGGGGTGGCGGCAACTGTGCTGGTGATTGCCGCCATCACTCTACCCAACTTGCTGCGCTCGCCCGAGCCTTTGCCGCGCACGGAGAGCGTTCCCACTCCCATGTATATGCCCCCACCGGAGCGGGAAGAGACATTGGCAGACCGCGAGCCACAGGCTTCGGTTCCAGTGCGGAAGCAGGCAAAGCCGAGTGAAGGCTTGTTGGGAGCGAAGGAACACCCGGAAGCCGAAGTTGAAGTCCTGGGGGAAGCGGACGAGGTGGCCAAGCTCGCGACGCGCGAAGAGCGCGGACGGGTGGCGATGATGGCCGCGGACAAGGCCGCTCCGCGGCAGATGATTGCGCACGAGGTTTCGCTGCGGATTTCGGTGAAGGATTTCGACGCGG
>JACQTG010000008.1 GCA_016210895.1 Acidobacteriota bacterium | reverse complement strand
GGACATCCACAAGCTCGGCAGCGCCTATCAGCAACCCCGGGTGCTTTATCGGAACAACGGCAACGAAACCTTCACCGACATTTCGGCCTCGGCCGGGCCGGGCATTACACGGGCCACGTCCGGGCGCGGCCTTGCCGTCGGCGATCTGTGGAACGACGGCCGGCTGTCGGCGGTCATCACCAATATGTATGACCGGCCAAGTCTTCTGGTGAATCAAGTTCGCTATCCCCATCACTGGGTGGCCATCAAGACGGTGGGCACGCGCTCGAATCGCGACGGCATTGGCGCTCGCCTCACGCTGAAAGTCGGCTCGCGCCGTCTGGTGGACGAGGTGCGCAGCGGCTCGAGCTATATCTCCCAGAGCGATATGCGCGTCCACTTTGGTCTGGGCCGAGCAACCAAGATCGACTACTTGGAGGTCCAATGGCCGAGTGGCCTGCGCGAACGCTTCAGCGAGGTGCCGATCGACACCATCGTGACAGTCGAGGAAGGTTCGGGAGAAGCCCTCCAGGATTCACCGCGCGAGCGCGGGCTCCGGGAGAGGCCTGGAAAACCTTAGCCAGGTGCCATTCTGAGAATCTCATCTCCTCCCGATTCGGAAGGGATGAGATTCTTCGCCTGCCTGCCGCACGCAGGCTCCGCTCAGAATGACACGTAGCAGCGTTTTTCGGTAGCCAGCTAGGCAGTTCGGCGTGTGGGCGGTGGGAATGTTTCCCTCCGAATGATGCCCTCGCCTTCTTTCACGTAGACCAGTTGATCTCCTTGGATGTCCTGAAAGGTATCTACGTGTCCGCTGGGCCAGCGGATCTCTAGCCGCGCCACAGTTTCGGCCGTGCCGAGACCGAAGTGCACCCGCAGGTCGCTTTGCGACAGGTAGCTGCCACCACTCCGCACCTCGTCCATCTGCTCATGCCGGCTGCCATCTACCCGGCGCGTCACGCATTTTACCTGTGCGCCGATGCCGCTGCGGTTCGAGCGCGTACCCATCGTGCGCACTTTGAGCCAATGATGACCCAGGCGCGAGTCGCAGCGCAGAAGCTGTGGATAGTCGTTCACCGTGTTGACGACGATGTCGAGGTCGCCGTCATTGTCGAAGTCACCAAACGCGCAGCCTCGGGCGGGCGCGTAGGCGGTGATTCCAGGGCCGCCCTGCGCAGAGACGTCTTCGAATCGCCCATTGCGCAGGTTGC
Source organism: Acidobacteriota bacterium (assembly GCA_016210895.1). The sequence goes on along the minus strand of JACQTG010000008.1, from coordinate 3,427 downwards.
GATAGAGGAATTTGTGTTGCGCGTAGCCAGCCTCGGTTTTCAGTTGCTCCACTTCCGGATAGACGTGGCCGTTGCAGACCAGAATGTCCAGCCAGCCATCGTTGTCCATGTCGAAGAAACCCAAGCCCCAGCCGAGGAACCGCGTGTTTACCCCGAGGCCCGAGGCAAAGGTGGCGTCTTCGAAAAAACTGCCGCCCAGATTGCGATAGAGCGAATGGGTGTCGCCGGCAAAATTGGTCTTGACGATGTCCAGGTTCCCGTCCAAGTCGTAGTCGCCGGCCGAGACACCCATGCCGGCCTGGGGTTTGCCGTCCGGGCTGTAGGCGCAGCCGGCGACGATGCCGATGTCTCGAAAGGTGCCGTCTTTCTGGTTCTGGTAGAGCACGGCCGCCGTGGAATCATTGGCCACGTAGATGTCCGGCCAGCCGTCGTTGTCAAAGTCAGCCGTCAGCACACCCAGGCCGTAGGTGCCGTTGGCCTCGGTGATACCGGAGCTTTCCGAAACGTCGGTGAAGGTGCCGTCGCCATTGTTGCGATACAGAATGTTCGTTCCGCCCCGCAGGCCCGGAGGCCCGCAGGCCACCAGCACACCTTTGTAGAGGCAGGGGCCTGATTCGGGCAGCGGTGCTGTGGCCAAGTCGAGATCAATGTAGTTAGCGACAAACAGGTCGAGATAGCCGTCGCGGTCGTAGTCGACAAAGGCACAGCCGGTGCCCCAGCGGGTGCGGTCGCCGCCCACACCGGCCTTTTCGGTCACGTCGGTAAACGTACCGTCACCGTTGTTGTGGTAGAGGACGTTGTGTCCGTAGTAGGTGATAAACAGGTCTTCGAAGCCATCATTGTCGTAATCGCCCACGCAGACGCCTTGCCCCCATCCCGAGCGGGCCAACCCGGCTTGCACGGTCACGTCGGTAAAAGTCCCGTCCCGATTGTTCTTGAAGAGATGACAAGTGGGCGCTTGTGCGGGCGGAAATCCTTCCAGGCGCCAACCGTTGGCGAGAAAAATGTCCAGCCAGCCATCGTTGTCGTAGTCGTAGAAGGCCACCCCGCAGCCGGTCGTCTCCAGCAGGTACTTGTTCGTCTTTTCTCCGCCGAAGAGCGTCTTGGCATTCAGGCCGGCTTCCCGCGCCACGTTAACAAATGTTACGCCGAGTCCCTTCTCGTCCGCTTCTGCCCGAGGCGCAGAACCGGCAGGGAAGGGCCACAGGGTTCTGGGTCGGGCAAGAGCCAAAAGCCCTTCCAGGGGCAGAACCAAGGCGGAGCGGCTGAGAGATTGCAAGAACTTGCGACGAGAAAAACCCATGTGCTGAAACTCTCCCTGGACGCAGAAACGAGAATATAGTAGAAGGCCGAATTGACCTGCAATACGATTCCACCCGCTGTACCCGGTTCGTTCATGCTTGTGCGCGCCAAAGAGGGAACCGAGATGGACAGCAGGAGGACTGAGTCTCGATTCAGCTTGCGAGCCGCGCTGCGGGTTTGTTCGCTTCTCAGCGGGTTGCTGTGGCCGGGCGCACTTCCGGGTCAGCAGCCGGGGAGGCATCCTGGCTCTGACGTTGCGCGTGCGCAGAGGATCACTGCCGGGATTCCGGAGCACAGCGAAGGTCTCCAGCTTTCCCGCGCAGTGCGTCCCTGGGAATTCCTTTCTGCGGTAGGCAAGCGCGCGGGTGTCTTCGGCCGCGAAAGCGGAGAGTTCGAGGTCTGGGTTTATCCACTCAAGATTCTGCGCAACTTCAACTTGACGTTTCACGTTGCGGGCCAAGCGATCCCGAGCGAGTCGCTCGCGCGCACGGTGGCTGTCCGGCCGGAATCCTGCACCATCGTCTATGTAGGCGATTCATTCTCTGCCCGGGAGACATTGTTTGTTCCGGTTGAGGAGCCCGGGGCCATCATCGCGCTCGACATTGAGACCGCCGAACCGCTGGCCGTAGAAGTAAGCTTCGAACGCGATTTCCAGCTCATGTGGCCGGCGGCCTTGGGAGGAACCTACCTGAATTGGAATGGGAACCTGCGGGCCTTTATGTTCGGCGAGGAGCAGCGACGGTTTTTCGCGCTCGTCGGTTCGCCCGCAGCGAGCGAGGCTCGTTCAGAGTATCGGACCAACTACACTTCTTCCCCTCTGAGTTCTTTCCGATTGGAAGCGGTGGGAAAAGGCAGACAACGGAGAACCATCGTGATCGCGGCTTCCGTTGAGAGCCAAGCCGAGGCAGAAAAAACCTACCAAGCTCTGGCGGCGGATTTTGACCGTTTGCAAGGAGAAGCCGCGCGTTACTACCGAGACTACCTGGAGCGAACGATCCGACTCGATCTTCCCGACCCCGCGCTCCAACAAGCCTACGACTGGGCGCGGGTGAGCGTGTTGCAAGGAGTGGTCAACAATCCTTTCCTCGGCACGGGCCTGATTGCCGGCTATGGGCTCTCCGGCGACGGCACGCGGCCGGGCTTTGCTTGGTTTTTTGGCCGTGATGCGCTGTGGACCGCCTTCGCCCTGAACGCCGCCGGGGACTTTGCCACCGTGCGGAAGGGGCTCGAGTTCCTCATTCAACATCAGCGGGCGGACGGGAAACTGCCGCACGAAGTCTCCCAGAGCGCGCGCTTCGTACCCTGGTTTGAAAACTACCCCTATGGCTACGCCTCGGCCGACGCTACACCCCTGTTCATCCTGGCGGTAGATGACTACGTCAGGCGCAGTGGTGACGTGGCCTTTGCGCAAGAAAACTGGCCCAGCTTGTGGAAGGCCCACGAGTTCTTGCGCTCGACCTGGGATCCGCGAGGCTTGGCACAGAACCACGGTGTTGGCCACGGCTGGGTCGAAGGCGGGCCGCTCCTGCCCGTAAAGACCGAACTCTACCTGAGCGGCTTGGGTGGAGCTGCACTCCACGCGCTCGCCAATCTTGCTCGGCTCACGGGCAGGAAGGAAATCCAGGACGAACTCGAACAGGAGTTTGCCCGGCAGAAGATGCTTCTCAATCAGGCCTTCTGGCTTCCCGAGAAGAGAATCTTTGCCTTTGCCTTGGACAAGGACGGTCGCCCCGTGGACGAGGCCAGCGTGCTGGCCACCGTGCCGATGTGGTTCGATCTCCTGGAGGCGGAGAAGGCCAACGCCATGATCAGTGAGCTCGCCGACGCCAACCATGGCACGGATTGGGGCATGAGAATCATCTCATCGGAAAGCGCGAAGTTTCACCCCGCCGGCTACCATTTCGGCAGCGTGTGGCCCCTGTTCACGGGCTGGGCGGCCGTCGGTATGTACCGCCAGCACCGGTCGTTTCCTGCCCACGCCAATCTGCAGGCCAATGCCGGGCTCGCGCTCGACGGCGCCCTGGGCCATGTGACGGAAGTTCTCTCGGGGAGTTCCTATGCGCCGCTGTCCACCAGCTCCCCTCATCAGATTTGGTCTGCAGCGATGATCATCAGCCCGCTCCTG
>JACQTG010000051.1 GCA_016210895.1 Acidobacteriota bacterium | reverse complement strand
TGATGAAGCGCGAAAATGTGAACGTCATCTTGGTCGAACCCTACTTTGATCTGAAGACGCCAAACAGTGTGGCGCGCGAAACCGGCAGCAAAGCCGTGGTGCTGCTTCCCTCAGTGGGGGGCGAAAAGGAAGTTACCGACTATTTCAAGCTCTTCGACTACGATATAGCCCTGCTGACCCAGGCGTTTGCAGCTGCCCCGTAGAAGCGCCAAGGAGCTGCTATGGAAGTCTTCCAGTTCTTGCTCGCGCCGTTCGTGGCCAGCCTGATCCTCACGGGTATCCACGCCTATCTGGGCATACACGTGGTCGAGCGCGGCGTCATCTTCGTGGACCTTGCCCTCGCCCAAATCGCCGCTCTGGGAGCGACCATTGCCATTCTCGTGGGGATGGATCCCCATGGGGGCGGCTCCTACTGGATCAGCCTGGGGTTCACGTTCCTGGGCGCGGCCATCTTCGCGCTGGCACGGGTGCGGCGGGTCCATATTCCCCAGGAGGCCTTCATCGGCATCGCCTATGCCGTGGCCTCGGCCGCGGCCATCCTGGCGATGAGCAAGGCCACGGGCGAAACCGAGCACCTGAAGGACATGCTGGTAGGCAGCATTCTGGCCGTCTCCTGGGACGAGGTCCGGCGCACGGCGCTGCTCTACGGCGTCATCGGCTTGTTCCATTACTTCTTCCGCCGGAACTTCCTTCTCATCTCGATTGATCCGAAGACGGCCGAAGCCAGGGGGCTCTCCATCCGCCTCTGGGATTTTCTTTTCTATGCCTCATTCGGATTTGTCGTCACCTCTTCGGTGGCCATTGCCGGAGTGCTGCTGGTCTTCTGCTACCTGATTGTGCCCTCCGTGGGGGCCATGTTGTTTGCCGACCGGATTGGGCCGCGCTTGGCCATCGGCTGGTCGATGGGGACGTTGGTCTCCGCGCTCGGCGTCTATCTCTCCGTGGTGCTGGATCTGCCCACGGGTGCCACCATCGTCTGTACGTTCGGCGGGGTCTTGGTGGTGATGTTCTTGGTCCACGTCGCGCTCTACCACGGCCGCAGTGCCCGCGTATTGCGGGGAGCGCACGCGGGGAAAGAGGAAGCGGACAGGGTTGAGTTAGGCGTGGGCGATGGGGAGGCCTGACAATCGCCGCAAGCTATGATCCGTCTCGCGCGCGCGCCCGACTGGTGTGGGACTGGTCGGTTGGCGTCGGCTACCCGCGCGAGCACCGCCGATGAGCTTTCAGTTCGTCATCGGCCATCTGACCGATGAGCGGCCCCTGTACAACTTCCTCTCCGTGTTTGCTGGAACGCATGTCATCCCTCCGCGGTCATTCTCCGGCCACGCCCGCTTTTATTTCTGACGCCGGCGTTGATTTCACCGTGGAGTTCTCACCCGCATCGAGCACGACGCCGTCCTTGGCTGGTCAAGCTTGCAGGAGGCCGCTCGGAGTCATACGATTGAGCTACGAGCGGTGAAATGCGGATGCAGGTCAGTGGAATGGTTCGACGAATCCTGCGGGCTGTTTTCATCTTAGCCTGCGCTCTCGCGCTCACCGCCTGGGCAGAGACCCTAACCGGGTCAGGAGAAGCGGCTATGGCATTCGCACTCAAGACGTCGGCGTTTCAGCCCAACGGGGAGATTTCCCAGAAGTACACCTGTGACGGTCAGGATGTTTCGCCGCCGCTCTCGTGGAGTGATCCGCCGGCAGGCACCCAGAGCTTCAGCTTGATTGTTGACGACCCAGACGCACCGGTGGGCACCTGGGTGCACTGGGTGCTCTACGACTTACCGCCTGCGGCGCGGGAGCTCGCCGAGGGCGTTCCCAAAGACCTTGAACTCCCGAACGGCGCCAAGCAGGGCCGCAATGATTTCCGCAAGATCGGCTACGGCGGCCCCTGCCCGCCGCCCGGCCCGGCCCATCGCTACTTCTTCAAACTCTATGCGCTCGACAGCAAGACCAATCTGAAAGCCGGGGCCACAAAAGCCGAAGTGGAGCGGGCGATGAAAAGCCACATCCTCGCCCAGGCCGAACTCATCGGCCGCTACAAACGCTAGCTTCTGGCGCGGTTCGTCCCTCCCGGTGCCCCGGCACTTGAGCGATAGAAGGCAAAGGTCAAGTTTTGAAGCGGCCTTTGGTAGAATGGAAAGGCATAGGCGCGTAGCTCAGTTGGTTAGAGCGCTACCTTGACACGGTAGAGGTCTCGGGTTCGAGTCCCGACGCGCCTACCACCCGCTTCACCCCTGTTCTTGTGGCCCTGCGGTATCCCTTGCCGGTGTTATTCCCCGGTGGTTTCCGGAGCGGTGGTCGTGTCGCGAGGAGGGGAAGGCTCGGGGCCTCCGTGAGCGGAGAAGGCTTCGGGCTCGGTGCGCTCGGCCACGCGCGTAGCCGGCGCGCGCCCGTGCCACCAACTCGTGTCCATGGGGTAGACGTCAGGGTCGAAGATGACCCAGTAGAAATGCCACACCAGGATGGCGAGCGTGGCCAGGATGGCTTCATAGAAATGGATGGCGGTGGCGACGTCAGCGGCCCACTTGGGCAGGTAGCGCAAGGTTAGGGTTTCAAACCAGAGCAGGAAGCCGGTCACGCTCATCACCACCATCCCCCAGAGGAAGGCCCAGTACTCGGCTTTTTCGATGTAGGTGAACTTGCCCCCGTGCGGCCGGGCAGGGCGCCCGCCGAGGTAGTAGGCGAGCATCGCGCCGAACTGCCGCAGGTCGGTCGCCGCCCAACGCATCTCCCGCAGGCAGGCGCGCAGGCGCCGGCTGAGCTTGAGCTGGACGAGGTGCCAGACCAAACTGGCGACGAGCACCCCGGCGGCCACACGATGGAGCCAGCCGCGCAGCCCCAGTTGCGCCTCCCAGCGCACCAGCGGCGCCGCCCACCAGCTCTCCGGATACTTCAAAGCGAAGCCGGTATAGACCAGCAGCGGGAAACTCAGCATCACCAGGCCGTGCTGCCAGCGCAGGAGCCGCGGCATCCGCTCGGGCGCATCCGCGGGCACAATGCGCGGTGGCGGTGCCGGCCGACGCGCCTTGCGAATGAAGTCGAGCAGATTGTGCAGGAACATGGCCCCGACGACCAAGCCGATCAGCCAGAGATAGACGATGCGAATCCAGTAGAGGGCTGCGGAACTCGTCAGTGTCGGCAGCACGTGCACCGGCCCGAGGGCGAAAAAGCTACCTGCGCCGGGGTGGCACGTGCCGCAAGTTTCAGGCAAGTTGTCGGGATGGACGTGTGAGCGCGGGTCGGTAGAGGGCCGGATGTCGTGGACACCGTGGCAACTGGCGCAGTTGGCTACGGTCACTTGCCCGGTGCGCAGGGCCAGGCCGTGGTAGCTGTCCTGGAAGGAGGGCACTTGTGCGAGGGGCAGGCCATAGCGCTCGCTCAGGCGGGTGTCGGCGTGGCAGCGGCCACAGGTTTCGCCTGGGATGTTGGCGGCAAAGACAGGGGAGGTGGGTTCCGTATGGGCCAAGATGCGGTGCTCACCGTGGCAGTCGGTGCAGACAGGGGCGTCGCGCACGCCGCGGACCAGAGCCTGGCCGTGCACGCTTTCGCGGTAAGTGGCGAGAATTTCCCCGTGGCAGGTGCCGCAGGTTTCAGCCACGCTGCGGCGACCGACGAGCGAGCCCGGGTCCCAGCCGGGCAGAATCTCGTGCGAGCCGTGGCAGTCCGAGCAGACGGCCCCGTGCTTGCCCGACGCCACCGCCCGGGCGTGCACGCTCGCAAGATAGGCCTCGACGGGACGCACAACGGGAATGCGAAACTCCTGCGCCAGCTCCTCATTGGCGTGGCAGCGGGCGCAGGTAGCCGCCAGCTTCGACCAGTGAACCGGCGAGTCGGCTTCTGTCCGGGGCACGAGCGCGTGCACGTCGCCGTGGCAGTCGGCGCAGGCGGCGGCTTGCAGGGCACCCTGCGCGCGCGCCTGGCCGTGGATGCTGCGTTGATAGGCGGCGACGGCCTCGCTGTGGCAGATGGCGCAGTCAGGTGGCACGATTTTCTCGGGGTGGGGAAAGCCGGAGATGTCGGCGTGGCAGACGGTGCAGTCGAATACCCCGTGCGGGCTGGCCGCGAATTTGTTCGCATCAATGGCCTCGCTGTGGCAGGCCAGGCACTCCTCGGACGTCTGCGCTGCAGCCGCCGGGCCGATGAGCAGCCCCCCGAGCAACGCCATGACGGCGAGCCGTCGCAAGCTTCGGGCAGGCGGCGGGTTGAGGGGAACCAGTGGCACAGCAGCTCTCAGCAAAGCCGCAGGCCAGAATTATACGCAGCCGAGCGGGCGGGTCGAGCGCAATCGTATCCGTCGTTCTTGCGCGCCCTGCTACTCTTCGTTGACGCCCTCGCAGCGCCGATGGGATACTCGCGGAGCTGAAGAGAGAGAAGGATCGTGGCTGAGCCCACGCAAGGTCTCTGGCAAGAAGCGCTGCGACGCGCGGTGCGGCCGGTTTGGTATCTGGGCAATAACCGCACGAGCCAGGTGGGCGTGGTGCTGACCACGGCCAGCGCCATCACTCTCCTCACCTTCTACACCACCGAGTTCTTCGGCGTTCGCGTAAGTCCCTACGTCGGCATCATCCTCTTTCTCATCCTGCCGGTGATTTTTGTTCTCGGGCTGCTGCTTATTCCTCTGGGCATTGCGGGCAAGTTTCGCCGGGAAAAAATGCAGAGGCGGCTGCCGGAGGAATATCCACAAGTGGATCTGCGCGACCCGCGGCTCCGCGAGACGCTCTGGTTCGTGGTGGTGATGAGCGGGTTGAACCTGGCCCTGTTTTTGACCGCCACTTACCGCGGTGTCCACTACATGGATTCGGTGGAGTTTTGCGGGCGCGCCTGCCACCAGGTGATGCATCCGGAGTATACCGCCTACCAGAACTCGCCCCATGCGCGCGTGGCCTGTGTGGAGTGCCACATCGGACCGGGCGCGCCGTGGTTTGTGCGCTCCAAGATCTCGGGTGCCTACCAGGTAGTCTCGGTGACGTTCGATCTCTACCCCCGACCCATCCCCACGCCGATCGAAAACCTGCGGCCGTCGCGGGAAACCTGCGAGCAGTGCCACTGGCCGCTGAAGTTTGCCGGTGAGCGCCTGATTGTCAAAACCCACTTCGCCGAGGACGAAACCAACACCGAAACCAAGACTGTGCTGCTCATGCATACGGGCGGGCTCGACCCCTTGACCCGCCAGCCCCGGGGCAACCACGGCGTGCATCTCGAGCCCGGCGCAGAAATCCACTACCTCGCCACCGATGCCCAGCGGCAGGAGATTCCCTACGTGCGCTATCGCCGGCCCTCGGGCGAGGTGATCGAGTATGTCCTCGACGGCTCGGACAAGTCGGCCGAGGAGTGGCGTGCCGCCGGGCCTTTGCGTCTGATGGACTGCATGGACTGCCACAACCGCCCCACCCACACCTTGCAGCCTCCGGGGGCCGCTCTGGATGCGGCGTTGGCTGCCGGCCTGCTCGACCGCTCCCTGCCGTATCTGAAGAAACAGAGTCTCGAAGTGTTGCAAGCCGAGTACGCGTCGCAGGCCGAAGCCGCGCGCGAGATTCCCGCCCGGCTCCGGGCCTTCTACCAGAAAAACCATCTTGCACTGTTCGACGCCGGGGGCGCCGCCATTGACGCCGCGAGCGAGGTGCTCGTCCGCGTCTACAATCAGAATGTCTTCCCGGAAATGAAGATTTTCTGGGGAACCTACCCCAACAACCTTGGCCACGACCCTTCTCCCGGCTGTTTCCGCTGTCACAGTGGCTCGCACACGAGCGCCGATGGCCGCTTCATCCCATCCGACTGCAACACCTGCCATCAACTGCTAGCCTTCGGCGAGGAGGAGCCAGAAATCCTGAAGCTCTTGGCGGGTCCATAGAATCTGCAGGAGCCTGGGCCATAGGGCGGAAAGTCTGGGGTAAATCTCGCAGGCAAGCCTCGGGACGCACGCCCATCCATTTTGTTTTGTTAGGGTTAGCCAAGCGGGGTTCGGTGTCGGACGTGCTAGAATAGATGGACAATGAGTCCAACTGCGGCTGAAGAAACCCTGGATCTCGTCCAGATCGAATCCCCCCTGCGGCGGCCGGATCGCTACCGCATCGAGCCCGCTCCGCTGCCCAAGCAGAAGCCCGACGTGCGGGTGGGGAACTGGAACGAGGTGTTTCTGGGGTTCACGCCCGAGGTGGCGCAGCGGGAGGCGGCGCGGTGTCTCGAGTGCGAGCACGCGCCCTGCGTGCGTGCTTGTCCCCTGCACAATCCGATTCCCGAGGCGATGTTCCTGATCGCTCAGGGACGCGTGGCCGAAGCAGCGCTGAAATTCCTTGAGACGAGCAACATGCCCGACGTCTGCGGCCGCATCTGCCCGCAGGAAAAACTTTGCGAGGGCGCCTGCGTGTTCACCCCGGTCAGCGAGCCAGTGCGCATCGGCAAGCTCGAAGCCTTCTGTACCGATCACCTGCGCGAGCGCTACGGCTATCCGCTGCCCGCTCTCGTAGCTCCGACCGGCTACCAGGTGGCCATCGTGGGGGCGGGGCCCGCTGGCCTGGTGGTGGCGGAAGAGTTGCGCAAGCGTGGCCACGGCGCCACCATCTTCGACGCTTGGCCGCGGCCGGGCGGTTTGCTCCTCTACGGGATTCCCAACTTCAAGCTGAAGAAAGAGGTTTCGCTGGCGCTGATCGAGCGCCTGGAGCGGCTGGGGGTACGCTTCCAGTGCGGGGTGCGCATCGGGCGCGAGAAGGGCGTGGAGGAGCTGCTCGGCCAGGGCTACGACGCCGTCTTCCTCGGCCACGGCGCCATCGCCGGCAACCCGATGAAGACTCCTGGCGAGGACCTGAAGAACGTCTACCAGGCGAGCGAGTATCTGGTGCGCGGCAACGTCGAGCCGGAGTGGTTGCCGGAAGAATTGCGGGGGAAGCCGTTCATCGGGCGACGGACGGCGGTAATTGGCGGCGGCGATACGGCGATGGATTGCGTGCGCACAGCGCGGCGGCTGAATCCGTCGGGGGAAGTCTGGTGTGTCTACCGCCGCACCGAAGCGGAGATGCCGGGCCGCGGCGAAGAGCGCGTGCACGCGCGGGAAGAGGGCGTTCACTTCGAATGGCTGACCCTGCCCAAGCGCTTCATCGGCAACGAGCGCGGCGAGGTGATGTCGATGGAGTGCATCCGCATGCGCTTGGGCGAGCCGGATGCCAAGGGGCGGCGGCGGCCGGTGGAGATTCCCGGCAGCGAGTTCACGATGGAGGCGGACACGGTGGTGCTCGCGCTCGGCTACAACGTCGATCCGGAAATCGCCGACACCACACCCAACCTGCAAGTCACCAAGTGGGGCACCATCTGGGTGGAATCAGAAGAAACCGGCCAGACCAGCCGCCAGGAGATCTGGGCCGCGGGCGACAACGTCCGCGGGGCCGACCTGGTGGTCACCGCGGTAGCGGCCGCCCGCAAGGCCGCGTTCGACATCGACGCCACCCTGCGCGCCCAGCCCCCGAAGAAAGTCCGCTCTCGCTAACCGTCCAGGGAAAATCCATCCCCTCGGACACTCCCGGCCCGGATATCCGTTCTTTCTTGTCTTCGACGGGTTGGTTTTCCGGGGACTAGCGCGTTTCGGGAGGCAGCGTCCACCCACAGCAGTGGTGGGCGTGCCCGCAGCAGTGGCCACAGCCCCAGCCGCCGCGCATCCTCTGGCCGCGCCTGCCGGCGCCCGGGCCTTGGCCGGCCCAGAGCGGTGTCCCATCTTCAGCGCGCAGCTCGAGCCGGTAGTCGCCGAGCTGGATTTCCCGGGCGAGCAACGCTGCTTGGTTGCCGATCTTCACCCGTGAGCCGGTGACTTGGAGCTTCTCGCCCGGCTCCACCGCGAATTCGTTTTCTTCCAGATAGAAGCGCGGGCCGAGATGCACTTCGAGGGTTTCCTTTTCGGTCTTCAGCAGCAAGTGAACGCCGCCGCCCATTTGGGCGCGGCCAAACGACATCAACTTCACCTCTTCCACCGTGCCGGTGAGGGTCTCGACCGTGGCCGGATCATAGGGACGGCTGGCGGGCATCTGGGCCTCGAGCGAGAGACCCACGAGCACGACCAAGCCGACGAAGAAGAGCGAGTTCCTCTTGCTCATGACTTTCCCTCCTGGGAGTAAGCAGGCTATTTTGCCTGGGTCTGAGTTTGCTTCTCGCGGGTGGCGGCTCCGTCGCGCAAGCCGGCGAGCTCCTGCAACACGTGCCAGTTCTCCAACCG
>JACQTG010000055.1 GCA_016210895.1 Acidobacteriota bacterium | reverse complement strand
CTCACCAGCCGTGCGTGCGCGGGCGAGCGCGCCGGCGCGACGGATGCATACACAACACATCCCGGTGGCTCCGCCTTCACCTGCCGCGCCAGGGCAGAGTTCCTCGTGAGGAAGCCAAGGAAAATGCCAAGCTCCACCCGGCCCGCCTGGCGCTTGAAGAAATAACCATCGAGCCCACCGCTCGCCCGGCGGGACACGCTGAAGGGACCCAGATAGGTTTCGGCCAATGGCCGCAGCCAGGAAACAGCAAGCGTAGGCTTCAGCCGGCGCGGGGCAGGCATTAGAGCGGGTAGCGGCGAGCCTCAAGGACGGCGCGGGCAATCTGGCGCCGCAGGGCAATAGTGTTGATGGGCTCGCGCTTGAGCAGGCGACGCAGCAGCGCCAGGTGAGTGCGCAGCGTATCGCCCTCAGCGCAGGCAGCCAGCAGTGTGCGGGCGTGGGTTTCGACCCGGTCGGCGGCGTCGTGCACAAACACACGCGTCATCGCCAGCGGCACGGCCCCCCGCTCCGCGCCGCGCTGCGCCAGAAGCTTGCGCGCCCGCAGTAGCGCGCTTTCCGCCCCAAAAACGTCCATCACGATGTCCGAGAGGGCCCCCGCCACTTCTTGCTGCTCGGCGAGCTTGTCGGCATACCGCTGCGCGGCCACGCCCGCGCAAAAAAGGAACGTTTTCTTAGCGGCGCTGACCAGAGCGGCTTCCGTACCGAGCGGCCCGCTCGCTGGCGCGCCCGTAACAAGCGCTGACCCGGCCAGCAACTCGTCGGCCACTTTCTTCGCCGCCGGCATCAGCGCAAGTCGGCCCTTGAGCGCCCGCTTGAACAACACGTCCACGATCAAGAGGCGATTGATCTCATTCGTGCCCTCGAAGATGCGGTTGATGCGGGCGTCGCGGTAGGCGCGCTCGACGGGGTAATCCTGGTGGTAGCCGTAACCGCCAAAGATTTGTACGCCTTCGTCTACCACGTAGTCCAAAATCTCGCTCGCCGAGACCTTGTTGATCGAGCACTCGACCGCGTACTCTTCGAGCGCCTTCATCGCGTGCTGGGGCGCGTCGACCGCGCGCAGGTCCACCCCCGCCACCGCCGCATCAATCATCCCCGCCGTGCGATAGATCATGCTCTCGCCGGCGAATGTCTGCACCGCCATCTCCGCCAGTTTGTGCTGGATCAGACCGAACGCAGCGATGGGCTGGCCAAAGGCCTTGCGCTCAAGTGCGTAGTTTGCGGCCGCCTGAAGCGTGTACTTGCAGCCCCCGATCGAGTAGGCGGCCAGCTTAAATCGCCCGACGTTCAAAATGTTAAAGGCCACGATGTGGCCGCGGCCGATTTCGTGAAGCAGATTTTCGGCCGGAATCTTGGCGTTGTCGAAAAACAGCGGCGTGGTGGAAGAGCCGCGAATGCCCATCTTCTTCTCTTCCGCGCCCACCTTGAACCCAGGCGCGTTCCGCTCGACGATAAAGCAGGAAAACTTTTCCCCGCCCACCTTGGCAAAGACGATGAAGATGTCGGCGAAGCCGCCATTGGTGATCCACATTTTCTGGCCGTTCAGGATCCACTGCTTGCCGTCCGGAGAGAGGTCAGCGCGGGTCTTGGCGGCCAGGGCGTCCGAGCCGGCTTCGGGCTCGCTCAGGCAGTAGCAACTGATCCACTCGCCCGTGGCGAGTTTGGGCAGATACTTCTTTTTCTGTTCCCCGGTGCCGAAGTAGGCGATGGGCAGGGTGCCGATGCCGTGGTGGCCGCCGTGAGAGACGGCGTAGGAGGCGTAGCGCGCCATCCGCTCCGAAATAATCGTCGTCGAAACCTTGTCGAGCCCCGAACCACCGTAGGCCTCAGGCACATCCGCGCCCAGCAGGCCCAGCTCGCCCGCCTTGCGCAGCAGCGTCGGCATCAGGCCTTCCTGGTGCTGCTCGAGTTCCTCGACATGCGGCAGAATCTCGTTGGTGACAAACTCTTCGGTCGTCTGGCCGATCTGGCGCTGCTCGTCGGTGAATTCTTCGGGCGTGAAGATTTCTTCCGGCGTGCGGTCTTCAATCAGAAAGCTGCTGCCGCGAACCTGCTTACCAGTGGCTAGGGTGGCCATAGGGTCTCCTCTGCTCAGGCGGCTTCCAAGGCGCGCAACTGGGCGATGTAGTCGGCGGGCAGGTTGTGCTCCTCGGCACCCTGAACAATGCGCTGCAGGTACTGCCGGTCAGGCTTGAGCCCTTTGCGCACCTTGCGCGCCAGATAGACTTGCGCGGCAATCTTCTTCCCTTCTCCGTCGACCACGCTCACCTCGCTGCGCCGATAGTGCTCCGGCACGCCTTCGAAGCGATCCAGGGCCTTCAATTGCTGCTCAGTCAGCCGATAGAGCACGCCCCAGACGACTTTCCCCGGGGCCAGACTGATGTTGGCCGTGCCGGTGCCGCCGCGGGCAATCTTGTCAAAGTTTAGCCCATAGCCTTCCAGGCGAGCGCTTTTTTCTTCCTTCGGCTTGCCGGCTCGCTGCTTCACCTGCTGGTGGAACATATTGGAGCCGTAGGCAAAGTACCAGACATCGGCCATCGTGTTCCGTCCTGTTTTGTCCTGTACGCCGAGACGCTCGAAACTCAGTTCAGGCGTTCGAAGATGCCGGCCGCGCCCATCCCGCCGCCAACGCACATGGTCACGAGCCCGTAGCGTCCCCGGCGCCGTTGAAGCTCATAGAGGAGCGTAGCCGTGAGCTTGGCACCGGTACAGCCCAGCGGGTGGCCGAGCGCGACGGCGCCGCCGTTGACGTTGAGCTTGGCCGGGTCGAGCTCAATCAGCTTGAGCACGCTCAACACCTGCACGGCAAAAGCCTCGTTCAGCTCCACCAGGTCAATGTCCTCCAGCTTGAGCCCGGCAAGTTTCAGGGCTTTCGGGATGGCCAAGGCCGGACCGATACCCATCTCTTCCGGGGTCACGCCGGCGGTGGCGAAGGCCACAAAGCGCGCTAGCGGTTTGACGCCGAGCGTTCGCGCCCGCTCGGCCGACATCACCACGCAGGCCGCTGCACCGTCGCTCATCTGGGAGGAATTGCCGGCGGTGACGCAGCCGCTGGCGTGGAAGGCGGGCTTGAGCTTCGCCAAGGCCTCAAGGGAGGTGTCCTGCCGCGGGCCCTCGTCGGTATCGAACCGCACCGTGCGCTCCGTGGGCTGGCCGTTGTTCAACTCCACGAAGCGCACATCGAGCGGAACGATCTCGTCCTTGAACCTGCAGCTTTCGATCGCCGCCAACGCCTTCCGGTGGCTCTGGAGCGAGAACTCATCCTGCTCCTCGCGCGAGATGCTGTACTTCCGCGCCAGGTTCTCGGCCGTCAGGCCCATGGAGAGGTAGTAATCCGGGTAGGTGCGCATCAGGGTGGGATTGGGCGAAAATTTATGGCCGCCCATCGGCACCAGGCTCATTGACTCGGTACCGCCGGCCACAATCACCTCGGCAAAGCCGCAGAGGATATGCTCTGCCGCCATCGCAATCGCCTGCAGCCCCGAGGAGCAGAAGCGGTTGACGGTGACCGCCGAGACCGAGTGCGGCAGCCCAGCGCGAATTGCGGCTGTCCGCGCCACGTTGTAGCCCTGCTCGGCTTCGGGCATGGCACAGCCGAGGATGACGTCTTCGATTTCCTCTCCCTTCAGCCCGGGCACGCGCGCCACCGCCTCACGAATGGCCGTCGCGCCCATGTCATCGGGCCGATAAGCGCGCAATGTGCCCTTGAAGGCCTTGCCCACCGCCGTGCGGCAGGCGGAGACAATCACTGCCTCGTTTCCCCCGAGCGAAGGCGAGGGGCGCTGAGCCGTCTGCAGCGCGGGTGCCTGCTTGGGCGCAGTCTTTTTTCTTGTGGCTTTCTTTGCCATTGGCCTGTTCCCCTCTGCCCGTCCACTCTCCATTCTGGCGCGTCTTGCGCCGGAGGTCAATTCCGAACCGTCTTTCCCGTCTTCAAGATAGATTGGATGCGCTCCTGGGTCTTTGGTTCCCCGCAGAGGCTGATGAAGGCATCGCGCTCGAGGTCGAGCAGGTACTGCTCGCTGACTGGCTGCGGCGGGCTCAACTCGCCGCCCGCCATCACGTAGGCAAGCTTCGCGGCGATGTGGGCTTCATACTCAGTGATGTATTCGGCGCGGCGCATCAGGTG
>JACQTG010000054.1 GCA_016210895.1 Acidobacteriota bacterium | reverse complement strand
GTACGCGCCGCCACGCACGTGGAACTGCTCACGCTGGGCAAAGAAAACTTTGACCGCCTCCTAACCGCTGTGCCCTCCACCCACAAGGAGTTTGCCGCCAAGGCGGCCCAACGAATCAACGAACTCAACTGGTAGGACAGCGTCCCGGACGACCGGCCTTCTCCGCAGAGCGCTCTTCGCGCGGATTCCCCGCCTGACCAGGTTCAACCAGGGCGCACCCGTTGGCGCGAGCCCATCTGCGATAAAGCTTGTATTTCTCCACCATCCCGCCGTCAATGAGGTCTAGAGGCTTGCTGGCGAAGAACTCCGGCAGGGCTTTCACGCTGCGCATGTATCGTGCGTAGGTCGAATCCTGCGAAATCCCGCCACGCGGGCATGCCCCCCGCCGGGGTCTCATAATCCCTAGGTCGCCGGTTCGAATCCGGCCCCCGGCACCACCTTCGCCCTAAGGGACGCCCCTGTAATACAAGCGCGCCCGGCTGCCCTCTTGCTCAGTTCCCCAAAGAGCAGGTGTTTTGAGCGAAAAGGCTCACCTGAGAAGCTCGGCGCTCTCGAATCCCAAGGGCACAATCCGTCTATTCAACAACTTAGAGGAGGTGACAATTTGGCACACAAGCTGCACACCCTGTTCTCGGGCCGAGTGTGCCAATGGCAAAACTGCCCAAAACCTGGCTGACGGCGTTGGGAGCAGCGGGCCTGCTGACGATAGTATTCGCTTTGCTGGCGCTCGTCCTCTACACGCGCACCGAGCGCAGCGTGGTGGAAAAGCACAGCCAGGATCAGCAACTCTTGGCCGAATTGGCAGCTACGGCGCTGGCCCAGCGCGTAGACAACCACCTCCACCGCCTGGAAGGGGAGGCTGCACTGTTACGCGCCCGGCCACGACAATGGCAAGAGGCCCCGACTGCGCTCTCTCCCGCCGGAGGCACGCTCTTTCTCCTTCACCCCGATGGCCAACTTCACTTTCGTGAAGCGCCGCGCAGCCGGGCAGCACTGGAAGCAGCAGTCCTTCCCTGGCTGGGGGCGCTCGAACCGGTTCTGACCAATCCCTTTCCTCCCGGAGGGGGAGACAGCGAGGTAGTCCTGCTCGTACCTGTGCTCGAGGATGGGCGTGTGGTTCTCCAGGTGGGGTTGACGCTTTCGTTTGCGGCTTTGGTCGAAACCCTCCTGGCACGCAGGAATCAGCCTGTACACCTCAACTTGGCTCTTTTGGATGAGCAAGGCCAGGTGTTGGCCAATACTCGCCATCCGGAAATGGTGGGCCGGCGAGTCCCCCCACCGAACGGAAACTGCCTGCCCTGCCACACCGGCTTCGATTTGGAGCGGCGGATGGTGGCCGGGCAAACCGGGGTCGACTCGCTCCAGGTGGGCGGGGAGCCGCTGGCGCTGGTGGCCTTTTCTCCGGTGGAGGTGGCGGGGCGGCGGTGGTCGCTGGCTCTCACCGAGCCGTACACCGCCATCACGGCCGACACCCGCCAGGGGTTCCGCGGGATCACATTGCTGCTGGGCGTGTCGCTGCTGGTGGGGATTGCCGCCACCACCTTGACCTTTCAGTACCGCGCCCAGCGCCGGCGGGCCGAGGAGCGCGCCCACCTCGCCGAGCGCCGGGCCGCTCTGGAACGGCAGTTGCGCCAGAGCGAGCAGCTGGCCTCGATCGGCCGGATGACCTCGCACATCGCTCACCAGATCAACACCCCGCTGGCGGCGCTCGGGCTCAACGTCACTTATCTGCGCTTGGAGGTAGCCCGGCGGCTGGGCGGGGCCAGCGCCGAAATTGAAGAAGTGAGCGAGGCCATCGCCGGGGAAATCGATCGGCTGAAGCGGGTGGTGAACGACTACCTGCGCTTCGCGCGGCTTCCCCAGCCGACACCGGAACTGCACTCGCTGCGTGAGCTGGTGGAAGGCTTCCTCGACTTCATCGAGCCCGAAGCGCGCGGGCGAGGCGTGCGTCTCGACGCTGACTTGGGGGCCGAGCCCGCCGTGGCCCGGGTGGACGCTGACCTCTTCCGGCAGGCCTTCTTGAACTTGGTACAGAACAGCTTCGAAGCCATGCCCCAGGGCGGCACCCTGCGCCTCCGCCTGCGTTCCGAGAACGGAGAACTCGTCCTTGCGCTCGAAGACACCGGCCGGGGCATTTCGGACCAGGCTCTTCCCCGGATTTTCGACCCCTTCTTCACCACCAAGAAGGACGGCACCGGCCTGGGCCTGGCCCACGTCCGCCGGGTGGTGGAAGAGCATGGCGGCAGCATCGAGTGCTCGAGCCGCTCCGGTGAGGGAACGAGGTTCGTGCTCCGGCTGCCGGCCGCGACCGGCGATCTTGCCGAAAAAGAACTCCAGACCAGCGAGAAAGGACGGTAACCTCCATGGCAACCACCCAATCCCTTCACGAACCCCAAGCCGCAACGGCCGCAGAGGCCGGACCGCTGCGTCTGCTGGTGGTGGACGACGACCGCGCCCTGCGCAGCTCGCTCGAGCGGGTGCTGGTGCAGAACGGCTACCAGGTGTTGGCGGCAGAAAACGCCCAGCAGGCCCGGGCTCAGCTCGAAACCCAGAGCTTCGCCGTGGTGCTACTTGATTTGGTCCTGCCCGACGCCGAAGGGCTGGAACTGTTGCGCGAGGTCAAGGCCACGCAGCCGGAGACCGAAGTGCTGGTGGTGACTGCCTACGGCAGCATCGAGAGCGCCGTGGAGGCCATGCGCTGGGGCGCCTATGACTACCTCACCAAGCCCTTCCACCCGGCCGAGCTGCTCACCACCTTGGGCAAGGCCCTGGAGAAGATCGCCTTGCAGCGCGAGAACCGCTCCCTGCGCTACCAGTTGAGCCAGCAAACCATCAACCGGATTCTGGTGGGCTCCAGCGTGGCCATGCAGCGGGTGAAGAAGCTGATCGAGCAGGTGGCCCCGAGCTCGGCCCCGGTGATCATCGAGGGCGAAAGCGGCACGGGCAAGGAGCTGGTGGCCGAAGCCCTCCACCAGGCCAGCGGCCGGGCTGCCAAGCCGCTCATCAAGCTGAGCTGCGCCGCCCTACCCGAGACCCTGCTGGAGGCGGAATTGTTCGGCTACGAGCGCGGGGCCTTTACCGGCGCCGTCAGCCGCAAACAGGGCCGCTTCGACCTGGCCCACGGCGGCACCCTCTTCCTCGACGAGATCGTCGACATCCCCCAGACCACGCAAGTGAAGCTGCTGCGGGTGCTGCAGGACGGCAAGTACGAGCGCCTGGGGGGCCGCGAAACCCTTTACTCCGACGTGCGCCTGATCGCCGCCACCAACCGGAACCTGGAACAGGCGGTGCGGGAGGGCAAGTTCCGCGAAGACCTCTACTACCGGCTGAACGTCATCACCCTCCCGCTCCCGCCTTTGCGGGCCCGCAAGGACGAGATCCCGGTGCTGGCCCACCACTTCCGCCATCTCTACGCCGCCCGCAACCACAAGACCATCCCCGACATTTCTCCCGCGGCCATGAGCTGCCTGTTCGCCTACGACTGGCCGGGGAACGTCCGGGAGCTTGAGAATGTCATCGAGCGGGCGGTGGTGCTCTGCGAGGGTGAGGTGATCCAGCCGCGCCTGCTGCCCGAGGCGCTCAACCCCACCGCCTTCCGCACCACCCCGGCGGATACCGCCCAGCCCGACAAGCCCTCTATCATCACCCTGAGCTTCCCCGTCGGCACCAGCATGCGCCAAATCGAAGACTTAAGCATCCAAGCCCTGCTCGAACATGCCCAGAACGACCGCGCCGCGGCGGCGAGCTTGCTCGACATCCACCCCCGAACCATCGCTCGTCACCTGCACAACAGGCAGCCGCATTAAGCTTCGCCGGCTCCTGCCCCCGGCGGGCCCGGAAATTTTGTCCGTGCGGTTGTTGCCGTGTTTTTCGGCTGGACAAATTGTCCCGCCTCCCGTGCCCTCCTTTCCGCTGCTCCACCTTCTTCTTTGTTTTGTGTGAGTTCGTATCGCTTCAAATCGCCCGTTGAATGGAAGGGCTCGTGCGGTTGCGGAGGTGGGCCCCGAAGGCCCCAAAGGTGAAGCATGACGAAGCTGCTTGAGCGCATCCTGACCCCGGTCGCCACCAAGCAGGTTCTGGTGGTGGCGGAAGATCCCTGGCTGCGTTTCCGGCTGCAGCGGGAACTGGAGCGGGCCGGCTGCCGGGTGACCTCGGTCGCTCGGCTGCGCCCGACGGATCTGGCCGAGCCAGCTTCCTACGACGTCGTGCTCACCGATGCGGCCGTCTTCCCCGAGGGCAGCCGCTTGGAGGCGCTGCGGGCTTTGCGGGCCAGTTCGCCCCAGGCGCGCTTCGTTCTCCTGGTGGGATCGGGAGAGCGCCAGCTCGCCGATCAGGCCCGGCAGAGCGGCTTCGCCGTGGTGTTGGAGCGGCCCACCGGCACGGAGGCGCTCTTCGACGTGGTTCAGGAAGCGCTGGCCGAGTCCAACCCCGCTCTCGCGGCCGTGCCGGTGCCGATACGCTTCCAGTTCGTGCTGCAGGGACCGGCCGGGGAAGGCAAGCGCCAGGTGAGCAGCGCGTTCATCTCGTTCGTGGTTCATAGCCTGATTGTGGCCGTGGCTGTGTTGATTCCCCTGATGTACACGGAGACGCTCAACCTGCGTGAGCTGACCAACGTTTGGCTGGTGGCTCCGCCGCCCCCTCCGCCGCCGCCCCCTCCACCTCCCTCCGCCGCCATGGCAGCCCGGCGGGTGCGGCCGCAGACCC
>JACQTG010000048.1 GCA_016210895.1 Acidobacteriota bacterium | reverse complement strand
GAATCGCACGGCGTAGTCGTCCATGCCGAACCCGGGAAAAAGATGGGAATTCAGTTCGCGGGCCTGGGCGACGACGACCGCAAAGCGATAGCGGAGTTCGTTCGCCAGGCCCACCAGAAGTAATTCTTCAGGAGCGAATGATCCGCGTGCTTACTTTCGCGGAGCGGCCAGGTTTTCATAGCGATCTTCGGCGGCGCTCTCGCGGGTGACGGGGAAGCCGCGCGGCGCCCAGCCCGGAAAGGTCACGCGACCCCATTCGTCGGTCTCGCCGCCAAATCCGCCGCGCATATCGACGACATTCGTCAGGCCGACAGCCCGCAAGAGCTCGGCAGCCTTGAGGGAACGGGCACCTTTCTGGCAGCCGGTGATGCACTTCACCTCTTTGCCAAAGTTGGCTTCCACCAGCTCGACGAAGCGCGGATTCAGTTGCATCCGCCCGGAGGCATCCGGCTCCATCACCGGAATGTTCTTGGCCCCGGGAACGTGTCCGGCATCAAACTCCGGCACCGTCCGCACGTCGAGATAGATGTAGCCGGACTGGGAATCCAGAAGCTTCTTGGCCTCTTCCGGTGTGATGCGTTTGACGTCCATCGTCCTGCTCTCGGTTCGTCGGGCTTGGAAAGTTGGATCTTACCCAGAACCTGGGCTGAAATCAATTTCGCACTCCCGGTTCGTCTGTCACCGCTTCGTCGAATGCGGGGAGTTTCCCCCGGTTGCGTCCGGTCTTGTCGCCTTGGGGAAGTTGTGGGAAGATAAGTCACTTTAGGGGCTGCGGGGGGAGTGCGCGCGGCCCGACATAAGTTGAAACGGCAGAGAAAATCGAGGCGAAGAGCACGCCAGCAGGCAGGGTCGATGTTGATTCGATTCTGGGGCGTACGGGGCTCGACCCCCACCCCCCAACGCGAAAATGCCGGTATTGGGGGGAACACCCCCTGTCTGGAGCTGCGCACCTCCAGCGGCCAGTTGTTTATCTTTGATTGTGGGACCGGCTTCCGGCTCCTGGGCCGGGCGCTCGAGCAGGAATACGGCAAGCGCCGCCTGCAGGCGCGCATCTTCCTCACCCATTTCCACTGGGATCACATCCAAGGCATCCCCTTTTTCAACCCCCTCTACAATCCCCGCAACCAGTTCCTCTTCCACTCCTACCGCTTGCAGGACCAGAGCCTCCGGCGTGCTTTGGAAGGCCAGATGAGCGGCCCCTACTTCCCCGTGGACATGCGCGAAATGGGAGCCGAGCGCCACTTCTTCGAGATCGGCGAGGAGCGCGTCCGCTACGACGACCTGACCGTGACCTCGAAGCGCCTGAACCACCCCCAGGGCTGCCTGGGCTATCGGATTGAGTCGAACGGCAAGGTGATTGTCTACGCCACCGACAACGAGCCCGGCGACCGCGCCGGCGACCGCAAAGTGCGCGAGCTAGCTGACGGCGCCGACATCCTCATCTACGATGCGCAGTTCCTCCCCGAGGAGATGAAGCGCCGCCGCACCTGGGGCCATAGCCACTGGAAGGAAGGGGTGCGGATTGCCAAGGAGTGCAAAGCGCGCAAGCTCGTTCTCTTCCACCACGATCCCGACCGCAGCGACCCGCAAGTGCGCCGCCTGGTGAAGCGCGCTCGGGACCACTTCGACGACGCCCTCGCCGCCTACGAAGGCCTGACCCTGAAACTCTAGGATCCAACCGCTCCCTCCTAATTTCGGCGCTACTTGCGGATGACCCAAACTTTGACGTCGCGGGCGATGGCTTCTTTGAAGTTCATCAGTGTAGTCCGGTCGGTCTTGCCGACAAAAAGCACGATGACCGCCCGGCCGGGAAACTCCCGCTTGTAGAGCTCCACTTGGCCGATGAGTTGCTGCAGCCTGGAGGTGCTGTCGAAGCAGGTTTTTACCTCCACAATCACCGATTTGCCCACCTCGATATCCGCACGCACACGGCTGCTGCCGGACTCGAGCGTGATGCTGACATCGGGGAGTTTCTCGGCTAGATGGGCGGCCAGGGATTTCTGGTACTCCTTGTGGGTGTAGCAGTTTTCTGGGTTCCAGGCCTGAATGAGTTCCGACACCGTCCCGGCCGGTACCCAGGCAAAGGCGAGCGCGGAGCGAATCTCACGATACTGGCTGGCCACGCGGATCGTAGCCAGGATGGCCAATCCGATGACGCCGTAGCCAATCGTTTTGTAGCTGATGCCGGCCCAGGCGCCCGGTTGCCACAGGAGATACCATCCCAGATAAAGGGCAATTGCCCAGGCCGCTACGTCCACCAACCACCACATCTCGCCGGTGCGCCGACGGGAGAGGGGCCAGCGCGAAGCTTTCTCGCTACACGCAGGCTGATGTGAGACGAGCTAGATTCGTTCCGTACGAACAGCAGCCGTTGCCGTCTCTTGGAAAGCGCAGGCGGTGCAGCAGCCCCGCTTCCGTACTTAAGAACCCCTCTGCTCGGCACCCAAATACCTCAGACTTAGCGCGCCGCCAACCCCTGCAGGACCCACAATGACCAGTCGTGGTGCTTTTTCTTACCACAAACAATCACAGTGCGTTCGTCTGCGCGTGTCACCGCTCTCCGGAGTTTGCGCGGCTAGTATTTACAAGCATTCCCGAAAGGGCCTAAATAAGTGTCTGTTCAGCCGACTGAACAAAACGAGGATCTACCCCACAGCCGGGGCAGTCGAGCGGGGGGGGCGTGGCCATGCATCTTTCTCCAGGCAGGTATTTGAAAGGAATAAGAGAGCGCTTGG
>JACQTG010000047.1 GCA_016210895.1 Acidobacteriota bacterium | reverse complement strand
GGTCGGCGCGGCAGGAGGGACAAGCCGCCGCGGTGGCCGGACTCAACCCGGTAGTCCCCTTCGATGATCAGGCTGGAGTCGTAGACAAGTCCGGCCTCATCCAGCGCCCGGCGATATCCTTGCCAGCGTGCGCGGGCGTTGCTCACCGTGAGCGGCCCGCTGACAAAGGCGATGGAGCGATGGCCCACGCGCGCCAGATGCGAGACGGCGTCGTAGGCGCCTTTCAGGTCATCCGTCACCACCGCATCGGCCCTGATATCCGGGCAGGTGCGCATCAACAACACGATCGGCACCTTGACGCCGGCCAGCATCCGCCGCAGAAACGGACTGAAGCGCCCAGGCGTCTTGGTGAGCAGGATGCCGTCGACACGCTTGGACAACAGCAGCTCGAGGTAGAGTTCTTCCTTCTCGCGCTGGTCGTCACTGTTGCAGAGCAGAATGCTGTAGCCGCCTTTCTGGGCTGTGTCTTCGGCGCCACGGACGATCTGAGGAAAAAAGGGATTGGCGATGTCGGGGACAATAATGCCAATCGTGTGTGTCTGGCGTTTGGCCAAACTGCGCGCCAGCAGGTTCGGCCGGTAGTGCAGCTTGCGGATGGCCGTTTCCACGCGGCGCTGCAACGGCGCGCTCACCTGCCCAGTCTTGTTGATGACCGCCGAGACGGTGAAGACGGAGACGCCCGCCTGCCGTGCCACATCGTAAATGTTTGCCATCCGGCGGCTCTTTCGCCGGCGTTGGCTGCGTGGACTCATCTGATTCCTTGGCAAGGACACTCGCACCTAGCGTTTCGGGCTCGGGGCGGCGAGATAGTCCTCCAGTTCTTCGCGCCGCGGCATGGCGTCGGCGCAGCTGACCCGGCTGACCACCACTGCTGCCGCTGCGTTCCCGTGGCGCAAGCATTCGGCCAGGGGCAAGTTGCGATAAAGCGCATCGAGGAACCCGGTGGCAAAGGCGTCGCCGGCTCCGATCGTGCTCACTACGCGGGCCGGAAAGGGTTGCACAGAGAGTTGTTCTTCTCGCGTGTGGGCTTCCACGCCTTTCGCACCCAGCTTGCGGACGACTACCGATGCACCCATTTCCAAGACTGACCGCACCTGCGCCCCGCGCTCGCGGTTTCCTGTCAGTACCACAAATTCATCCTCGTTGCCCAGCACGATGTCCACCCAGGGCAGAACGCGCCGTGCCTGCTCGCCGGCCACTTCCGCCGAGGGCCAGGACATACTGCGGTAGTCCACGTCGAGAACGGTGCGCAGGCCAGCCTGGTGTGCGGTTTTGAGCGCGTCGAGAGTCGCCTCGCGGGCGGGAGAGGCGGAGAGGCTGGTGCCATTGGTCACAAACATCTTGGCCTGGCGAATGTAGGCGAGTTCGGCCGGGCCCACGGTTACACGGCTATCCGCGGCGTCGCGGCGGTAGAAGACCTGGGGAAAACGGTCGGGCGGGGATACTTCAGTCAAACACAGCGAGGTGTTGTAGCCTTCTGCCAGCTGGACAAACTGTGTGTCCACGCCTTCCTGCCGCAGGAACCTAAGCAGATAGTCAGCTAGGGCATCCTTGCCGACGCAACTGATGATGCCGACACGCAAGCCCAGGCGCGCCAGGCCGACGGCGATGTTGGCGCTCGAGCCGCCCAGATGGCGCGAAAAGTGCTCGACTTCAGCGAGTGGCCGGTTGTGCTCGACGGCGTACAAGTCGTAGCCAATACGGCCCAGCACACAAACGTCCACGGACAGTTCCCCTTGCTTCTTACTTTCCTCGGCGAAGCCTTCTCGCGGGCGGAGGCTCGGCCGGCGGCGGCTCGTCCAGCCGGCGGAGCGACTCGGTCAGCCCGACAGTGTGATGGACGAGCGCGGTCAAGGCCCGACACATCGGCAGCGGATCAGCATCGCCGGGAAATAGAAGATTACGTCCGATGATAGCCCCGCGCACACGTGGGCTCGATGCCAGTCCGGCGGCAAAATCGCGCAGGGTTTCATTTGCTGATTCGCGCGCGGGACCTCCAAGCAGCAGGATCGGCAGCGTAGTGGCTCGACCGACACGAGCAAAATCTGCGCAATAGGGGAGCTTCAACCATAGGTGAGCGGTAGATTCGCCGAGTGCCGAGGCGATGCCACACTGCCTGACTAGCGTGGCCGCATCTTTTGCGGGCTGATAACCCTCGGCGATGCGCGCCACGCCCAGTGGCTCGAGAAAAGCGGCCAGGCGATGGCGGCGCAGCGAATTAATCGCTTCGGCGCAGGCGAGAATCGTGCGGCCTGAAGCCGGATCCTGCGGGTCCAGCCGATACATCATCTTGCCACCGTCGCAGCGCAACTCCGCCAGGCGGGCCGCACTGAGTGAGGTAAACGTGTCCTCCATCTCAAACGCCGTGCCGGCTAGGCCGCCGCGGTTCATACTGCCCACGAGCACGCGCCCGTCGAGGAACCCTCGACCGGTTTGCCGCCGCTCCCAGTGGCTGAGGATGAACAATTCTTCTAGCACGTCACTCGTGGCCACGACACCATCCAGGTCGGGGTCGACCAGCAGGCGTCGCGCGCGGGCCAAGAACTGATAGCGGTCGCCCATCGCCAACGCGTCGTCACGAATTTGTGTCACGCCCCGGGCGGGATGATCCAGGGCGACCAAAACCAACTTGCCATCGCGGGTCAGCCGGCGACGCCGGCGGCGCCGCCGCGCCTCCTGCTCAATCCACTCCGGATGGTGAATCCGGACGTCGGTAATTTCCTCAAACAGGGCAACGGGAAAGAATGTCTCGAGGGCGAATTCCTGCGCCCTGACGATCGTTTCCACCACGGATCCCACGTTGTCGCCTCAGCTGAACGAGATTCAGAAGCCCAGACTGCGCAAGTATTGACGGCCAGCCCGCGCATTGGCAAGGGGCGTGGTGGCCCCGGCGCCGCCGGCAAGCACGTCCTGTTCGACCACAACCCAGCCGTCGAATCCCCGCTCCTGCAAGTGGGCCAAGAGCCGGGGGAAATTCACCTGCCCCGAGCCGAGTGGAGTGAAGACTCCGTGTCGCACGGCAGCGTAGAAGTCCATCTGCTGCTGCCGCGCCTCGGCCAAGCGCTCCGCGTCGACATCCTTAAGGTGCAGGCAGCGGACGCGGTCGGCGTAGGAGGCAAGCACGGCTTCCGGGTTTCCTCCCCCGTAGGTGCAATGGCCTGTGTCCAGGCAGAGCCCGAGATCATCCGGCGAAAACAGGGAAAACAGGTGATCGATTTCCTCCGGCGTTTCCACGTGCGTTCCCACGTGGTGGTGGAAGGCCACCGCCAGCCCCAGTTCTCTGCAGCGCTTGATCACTTCGCCAATCGCTTTCTTTGCCGCATTCCACCCTTCCCGGTCCCACGAAAGTCGGTTGGCTGCGTCTCGGCGTCCGGCGACGGCCGAGCGTTCGGGAGTAATCTCATCGGAGAGAATCAACAGCCGGGCCCCAACCTGTCGAATCAGTTCCGCCGAGCGATTCACATGTTCAAGCCCGGCGGTGTGCCGATTGCTGTCGCCCAAGTGGAAGGCCACGAACGCGGAGCAGGGCGTCAAGCCGCGCTTGTTCAACTCCTGGCGCAATATCTTCGGGTCTGTGGGCAGGAATCCGTATGGCCCGAGTTCCGTCCCGGCGTAGCCCGCCTGGGCGATTTCATCCAGCACGCGGGAAAAGGAGAATTCGGCGGGCGGTTCAAGCGACTCCATGATCCCCCAACTGACGGGCGCGTTGGCCACTCGAACGGGCATGAGCTAACCGCCTAGCAAAGCGCAGGAGGACTTTATCATCCACGCCAGTTGGCTGCAATCCTGGCTCTCTCCGCATTCCCCCGGCCGGGCGCACGGAATTCGAGTATACTCTGCCGGCCAAACCGCTTATTTGGTTGGTTTGGAGGGAGTGGGGAGATGACGGCAGCCATCACTTCCAGCCTGCGCGAGTACTTGGCCGAGTTCCTCGGTACCTACGTCCTGATTCTCATCGGTAACGGCGCCGTTGCCGTAGCCGTCTTCACGGGCGCGTATGACCTGACCGGTGTGGCGCTGCTCTGGGGCTTGGCCGTTATGTTGGGTGTCTATGTGGCCGCCTCCGGCTCGGGCGCGCATTTGAATCCGGCCGTTACCTTGACCTTTGCCGTGTTCCGCCAGTTCTCGCGTGGGAAAATTCTCCCCTATCTGGGAGCGCAGGTGGCCGGAGCTTTTGTTGCTTCGCTGACCCTCTATCTCTGCTGGTACGGCTTCTGGGAGCGGACAGCGCAGAAATTTGGCGTGGTCGTGGGCGAGCCCGGCAGCCAAAAACTGTTGATGGTGTTCGCCTGCTTCTACCCCAATCCCGGAATCGTGGGCACAGGGCCGGAGGAGTTTGGCACGGTCTCGACTCCAGCGGCGTTTCTCGTCGAGGCGGTGCTGACGATGTTTTTACTCCTGGCTATTTTCGCCCTCATCGACGAGGGGAACCCGGGAGCCCCGCAAGCGAATCTGGCGGCATTATTCATTGGTCTCGCAGTCTGCGCCATTGTGGGCATCGGGGCGCCGCTGACGATGGACGCGGTGAATCCGGCGCGGGACTTCGGTCCGCGGCTCTTTGGCTACCTCGCGGGCTATGGCTCGATTGCCTTCCCCGGGCCGCGGGGTCACGAGTGGTGGCTCTACATTGTCGCGCCGATCGTGGGAGGACTCTGCGGAGGTTGGCTCTACAATTCCTTAGCACGGGGCAGACGGACGAAGTAGGAAGTAGGAGGTGCGAGGTGCGGCGTGCGGTGATGAGGTACGTGTGGGGCCTTGCCCTATTGAGTTTTGTGCTTGTTTGCCCCGTTAGTCACTCGGCGATTGCCGCGCGCGAGCCCGCGGGCACGCGCGCAGCGACTCTCGAGCGGCTGAAGTCGATCACCGAAATGGCGCTCCCGGAGTGGCGCTTTCACCCGGGCACACTCATTCCCGGCCAAGCCACCGCGCTGGACGATTCGAGCTGGTCGGCGTTGAAAGTGGGCGAGGAATGGAACACCGGGCCGGCGTGGCTCAGGCGCTGGGTCGAGATTCCGGCCACGTTCGGTGGCTATGAGATTCGCGGGGCACGCCTGCGCTTCCGCGTCCGCATCAGCGGCGAGAACCCTGTTCACCTGACGATTTTTTTTAACGGCGTGCAGGTGGTCGAAGGAAACGACCTCGACCCCATCGTTCTGACCGAGAAGGCTCAGCCGGGGGAAAAAATTCTACTTGCGATCAAAGCGCAAGTGCTTGGGGGACGAACTGGCTTCTGGACGGCGCAGCTCGAGCTGGATGGAATTCCGGGACGCCCGGATCCGCGCACCCTGTGGGCGGAGTGTATGTCGGCGGGCGTACTGAGCGAGTCCCTCGCGGAAGGGCAAGCGCACGCAACGCGGGTGGATGCAGCGCTCGCAGCCATCGATTGGGCGGTGCTCGAACGAGGCGACCAGGCCGGCTTTGACCGCTCCCTCCGGCAGGCGCGTAAACTGCTGCAACCGGTCAACCCGTGGCTGAAGCAGTACTCCATCCGCGCCACCGGCAACTCGCACATCGACATGGCCTGGCTCTGGCCCTGGACGGAAACGGTCGAGGTCGTGCGCAGCACCTTCTCCACCGTGCTGCAATTGATGCGCGAGTTCCCCGACTTCGTTTTCACCCACGCCTCCGCCCAAACCTATGCCTGGATGGAGGAAAAATATCCGCGATTGTTTGAGGAGATTCGGCAGCGGGTGCGTGAGGGCCGCTGGGAACCAGTTGGCGGAATGTGGGTCGAGCCCGACCTGAATATGGCCGACGGGGAGTCACTCGTGCGGCAGGTCTTGGTGGGGAAGCGCTATTTCAGGGAGAAGTTCGGAGTCGACATCCGCACTGGGTGGAATCCGGATTCATTCGGGTACAACTGGCAACTGCCGCAGATTTACAAGAAATCCGGGTTTGATTTCTTTGTCACCCAGAAAATCTATTGGAACGACACTACGCGCTTCCCGCACAAGCTCTTCTGGTGGGAGGCACCCGACGGCAGCCGCCTGCTCTCTTATTTCCCGCACGGATATGGAAATCAGATTGACCCCGTGGCGATGGCGGGCGATCTGGCCGAGTACGCGCCAGCTATGGGCTATCCGGAAATGATGCACCTCTACGGCGTGGGCGACCACGGCGGTGGCCCCACCCGGAGCATGCTGGAGACCGCGCAGCGCTGGCAGGTGCCAGAGGCGCTCTACCCGCGGCTCTTCCTGGGCACGGCGCAAGGCTTCTTCGATGGCTTGGCCGAAAAGGTGGACAGGTTGAATGTTCCCGTCTGGAAAAACGAGCTCTACCTCGAATACCACCGCGGCGTCTACACCAGCCAGGCGGCGACCAAGCGCAACAACCGCCGCAGCGAAGAACTGCTCCTGAACGCGGAAAAATTCTCCTCCCTGGCCTCTCTTTTTGGCCGGCCCTACGCCCAGGCTGACCTCAACTACGCCTGGAGGAAAGTCCTGTTCAACCAGTTCCACGATATTCTCCCGGGCTCGAGTATTGCCGCCGTCTATCGCGACACCGAGCGCGACTACGCCGAAGTCCGCCGCATCGGAAACGAAATCCTGAGCGGCGCACTGGGGGAACTGGTCGCGCGCATTCAGACCGGAGGCCCGGGCGTGCCGGTAGTGGTGTTCAATCCACTGGCCTGGGCGCGGACCGACGTGGTGGAAACGGAAGTGCAATTGGCGGGCCCGACAAACGAAATAGAGGTGCGCGACCCGGCGGGTCTGCCGCTGCTCGCTGAAATCATCGCGCGCCAGCTGGACACGCACCGGCTGACCGTGCGTTTCCTGGCCGAAGGCATTCCTGCGCTGGGCTACAAAGTCTTTTACCTCGTGCCGGTCGAGGGGGCGCGCCGCCCAGCCACTTCGCTGGTGGCGCGTGCCGACGCCCTGGAAAACGAGTTTTACCGTGTGCAGGTAGATGCTGAGTCGGGCTGTCTGACCAGTCTATTCGACAAGACCCAGGGCCGCGAAGTGCTGGCCCCAGGCGCTTGTGGCAACCTGCTGCAGACCTTCTACGACCTGCCGCGCGAATACGATGCCTGGAACATTGACGCCAACTTCGAAGACCAGAAATGGGACCTGACGAAGGCGGAAGGAGTCAAGCTGGTCGAAAACGGTCCCGTGCGCGCTGTGCTGCGGGTAGTGAAGAAGTTTCAGAACTCCAGATTTGTCCAGGACATCACGCTCTATCCCAAGATTCCCCGTGTTGATGTTCAGATGGAGGTGGACTGGCGCGAGAAGCACATTCTGTTGAAGGTGGCGTTTCCGGTCGCCGTGCAGAGTAATTTCGCCACGTTTGAGATTCCCTTCGGCAGCATCGAGCGCCCGACGACGCGCCGCACGCCGGAGGAAAAAGCCAAGTTTGAAGTGCCGGCGCTGCGCTGGGCCGACCTGTCAGACGGTACACACGGCTTGAGCGTGCTCAACGACAGCAAGTACGGCTACGACGCCCGTGACAACGTGCTTCGCCTGACCCTACTGCGCTCGTCGGCCTATCCCGACCCGCACGCCGACGAGGGATTTCATCGCTTCACCTATTCGCTCTATCCCCATGCCGGAAGCTGGCGCGAAGCCGGCACGGTGCGGCGCGGCTACGAGCTGAACTATCGCCTGTTGCCTGTCGTCGCCCATGCCCACCAGGGATCGCTCCCGCCGACTCACTCGTTCGTGCAGGTTGAGCCCGAAAATATTGTGCTCACGGCGATAAAAAAAGCCGAAGATGACGACAGCGTGATCTTTCGTTTCTACGAATTTGCCGGTCGGGAGAGCCGCGTGAGCCTGCGGCTGCCGCAACCCGCCGTGCACGCCTACGAAACCAACCTGATGGAAGAGGTGGAGAGAGAGCTGCCCCTCGGGGTCGGCGAACTCGTGCTCTTGGTTCGCCCCTACGAAATCAAGTGTGTCAAAGTGGAACTCGCCCCGACAGCCACCAAAGCGACTAGGGCGGGCGGGGAATAAACGTGTACATCTCACCGGGCCGCAGTGAAACCTCCGCTTTGTCAACCAGCACGTTCGGCCCCGGGGCGTAGTCGGCGTCCAAGATGAAGGCCTTCCGTATTCCCCGCACGAGTGATTCGGGCTGGATAGTCGGCTCGCGGTTGCGAGCCTCGCGCAAATCCACACACTCAAGCGCGACGTACTCAATCGAGTCTGCCGTTGTACCCGGGGGCAGCTCCACTGTGGTGCGCAACCACCCGCTGCGCCCGATGGCAAACTCGCGCCGCCCGCTGTGCGAGCTCAACCAGCGTGGCTCGCCTTTCAGCTTGACCCAGGCGACGACGCCCGCGTCGCGATTTTCCGCATTCAGCTCCAAGTAGAGGTAGTTGCGCGGGTCGCCGATGGCGGTTCCCGCGACAGCGGCGAACGGACGCAGTTTCCCTTCGCGTCCGAGTTCTTGCGCCATAATCCGGTAAATCCAGGGAAAGCGGTCCATGAGTTCCTCGCGTGAGGCCTGGCCGAGGTCAGCCGTCACCGGCAGGAGACGATATTGAACCGCTGAAAAGCCGGTGTCGGCGAACATATTGTTTTGCGTGGCGACGAGCAGAAACGGATGCCGGCCTTCTTTGCCGCCCGCGAAGGCAAATTCTTTGTGTTCGCGCCCCTGAAAGGTTTCCTGCACAATGTTTCCTGCTACATCGAAGCGCACGCGATAGGCGTACTCAATATCCGTGGCGCGACCCCAGCGCGCCATCAGGGCGTCGGTAGGCGTGCCGGCGTCTTCGTTGCTGAAGATCAGGCTGTACTGAAGAGTCTCTCCGCCGGCGTCCGGGAAGCGCTCGTAATACAGCAGCAGCGGCACGTCGGAAAAATAGCCCAGCGTATCCGCGCGCGCATACAGGATGGGCGCATGGGCGAGGGCCGGGTAGTCAGGGTCGGTCGCCGCGAGCGTGTGAACGCGAACCTCCTGCACCTGCAGGGAGGCATCGACGGCCGACCAGCGCGGGTTGCGTTCGACGCGTAGGCGGTGTGTCCCCGGCTCGAGCGGACCGAGGAAGACCCGGTAGGCCCAGCGTTGTTCACCTTGGAACAACACCATGTCCTGGTTGTAGCGGTCATCGAGGTAGAGGGTGGCCACGGCCGCTTCGGCCGCGGGGCAGTTCCACGAGGCCCCTGGGGCTGAAGCAGTGATCTCCGCCCAGGCCTCGCCTGGTACGGTCAAGGCAAACTGGACTTCCTGGCTATCTGTGGGCGCGCCCGCCGTACCAAGAACACTGAGGGCGAGCACAAGCAAGAGCCGTCCGTACAGCATGACCTGCCTCCTGGTGATCGGGGCGCGCAGGGAAGAGAACTCGCTCGGTCTTTGTGATTGACAGACCTGGCGATTCATAGTAATCGAAGGTGCCTTTTATCTCACCCACAAGGCAGGACGCAACCTCTCGCTGCCATGACTGCCGATATGACTCCGCAGGGCGCTCCCGGCGGCCGGTGGGGCACGATTCTGCGCGACGCGCATTTCTGGGTCCCCGTGGCCGTCTTGCTCGGCGGTTTGCTGCTCTTGCGCTGGATCCACTAGGGCCGGAGAAGGCGGGCGCGTGCATTCGAGTGTCACTCAAACCGCTTTGGAAACCTCCCGGCTGCGCAGCCTGCAAGTCCTGGGAGTGGTGTGCGGCTTTACGGCCGGTGCCTGGCTAGGCGCGGCGGAGGCGCCGACGAAGCTGGTCGCCATCGGGGTCTCGCCGGTCGTCATCTCTTTCATCATGGTGCTGGGCGTGTTTCTGGCCCGGTGGAGTCTGCCCGCCTTGATCCAAGGCACGTCCTACATCCGCGCCGATGTGCGCCAGGCGCCGCACCTGATGCTGTGGGCGGTGCTGGCCGGGTGCCTGTGGGCGGTGGCAAACACCCTGACGATCTTTGCCATCCGCGACATCGGGCTGAGCATCGCCTTCCCGCTGTGGAACACCAACAGCTTGCTCGGGATCTTCTGGGGGTTTCTCTTCTTCAACGAACTCCGGCAGGCGGGCTGGCGCTGGCTAGGGGTGCTGGGCGGGGCACTGGTGATGTTCGGTGGGGCGACGCTGCTGGCGTTTGCCTCCTCCACCCAGGCGCCCCCCGGACACGCGATGCGCGGCGTGCTCGCGGCCCTGGGGGCGGGTGTGCTGTGGGGAACGATGTACATCCCCTATCGCAAGGCCTACCTGACGGGAATGAATCCGCTCTCGTTCATTACCTTTTTCACCTTTGGCGAGCTGGGAATGATGACCACGCTGGCAATCACCTACACGGGCGGGGTGGCGCCGCTCTGGCGCGACCTTGTGAGTACGCGCGAAGTGCTGTTTTGGCTGCTGCTGGGGGGTTTCATCTGGGTCGTAGGGGATCTGTTTCAACAGTACGCCGCCAAGTACATCGGTATCAGCCGCGGGATTCCGCTTTCGAATACCAACCAGCTTTGGGGACTGCTGTGGGGCATCTTGGTGTTTGGCGAACTCCACGGCGGCACGCAGACGGTCTACGCGCAGGTGATTGGCGGCTCACTACTGATGGCCCTGGGTGCCGGAGCCATCGCGCTTTCTTCCGCTACCCCCCAGGAACATGCTCGCTGGCAGGAAGCCGCCCAGCGCGAAAGCCGCCGGTACGGCATCGATCCCGCCTATGTGCGGGCACGGATGGGCGGCCGAGAACTCAGTGTCACGCGCTACCGGCGGACTTGGGTGGACTGGTTGCTCGTCGGCTTGGCCACGGCTGTCTTTCTCCTTTTTGCCAGCCTGGCCAGGGTTCCGCAGATCGCGCTGGATTGGGGCTGGATGCTCGGCCTGACGCTGGCGATGCTCGCCTTGCTCTTCGGCGGCGGTCTCCTGCTCTGGCGCACTACGCGCTTCACTTAGCCTTTTCGAGGGTTCTATCTAACGGGCGAGCGGAAAAGTTGAGATAGATGGGATTGGTCAGGACGAGCAACGTGCCGTCCGAGGCCCGCAGGTTCAGCCGATACCAGTGCTGGCCGCCATCGGCCTGCACCCCAAATTTCTTTAGTTCATCCGCGCTCCGCACCTCAGGGTCAGCGAAGAGGTCTTCCCGCCTGCCGTTGTGCACGATCTCGAGCTTCGTTCCCTCACCGCCAATGACTTGCACGGTGAATCGAACCGGCTGGCCCGCCTTGACTTGGAGAGCGTCTCCCACCATCGCTGTCTGCGTTTCGGTCTCAGCGTTTGCGAGCACACCCGGCCCATCGGGTCCTTTGAGCTTCAGGTACACGTGACCTGCCCGGATGCCTTCCAGAATCGCGGCTTCCGAGAGTTCGCGGGCATAGACGACTGTAGTCGGTATGCCGACTTCATAGCTGGATGCTGGAGCATCCGGCTGGTGGACATCGCTGCCGCCGATGCCCGTGATCCGGTGGCCTTGGCTGAGCTGTTCTTCCCAGAAGGGAATTCCCGAGAAGCGGGTTTCGGCATCGGGCCCGTTGACCACCTCGATGGCGTCCACCTGGGTGAAATTGGTCTCGGACTTCGCTGTCCAACCGCATCCCATGCACTCCTCGCCCGAGGGTCGCACCGGGTGATTGATCGAGATGAGGGCGCTGGCCCCGTGCACCTCATCCAGTAACCGGTTGACCGTCTGCCCGTTGCGGCCGAGGCGAAAATCAATGAACTCGCTGGTGCCGTACAGGTTCGCGTGGCCGTGAAAAGTGGTGAGTTCACGCCCGCGCATCAGTAGCAACGTATCGAAGTACGGTTGCCACTGTAGGAGCGCGTTGTAGGTGCTGGTGGTGTTGTGATCGGTGACAGCGAGAAAGTCCAGGCCACGGGCGACGGCAGAGTGGAGCAGTCTGAACTCGGGGCAGGGCACGCGCCGCTGGCCGCTCAGGCTGGGACAACTGCCGTCGCTGTGCCCGGTATGCGAGTGCAGGTCGCCCTGGTACCACGCAGGCTCATGGCGGACGACGGGAGGTGGTACGCCGACGGACGGCGTCGGATCG
>JACQTG010000052.1 GCA_016210895.1 Acidobacteriota bacterium | reverse complement strand
CTCAACGAAGAGGGCGTCCCGTCTCCCAGGCCGCAAGCTGGGCGGATCTCCCGCTCCTGGTGTCCGTCGTCGCTACACACGATTCTCTCAAACCAGCGCTATCGAGGCGCGGTTATCTTCGGGCAGACGCGCAAGGTGAGAAACCCGCAGACGAGGCGGCGGGTGCAGCGCCCGCAGCCGGAGACAGAATGGGTGCGCGTCGAGGTGCCAGCGCAGCGCATCGTTTCCGAAGAATTGTGGGCTCGGGTCCAGCGGCGCCGGGAGACCACCAAGCGGCTCTACGGGAGCCGCGCTACACGCTCTGGATTGCTGCCACGCGCTAGATCCGCTGGGTCGCCCTATCTGTTCACAGGCCTGCTCAAGTGCGGCCTTTGCGGAGCCAACATGACCATCGTGAGCGGCCGGCCCGACAAGAGCCGGGGAGACTACGGCTGCTCGTTGTCGCACTATCGGGGAATGACGGTCTGCCCGAACCGGCTCCGCGTGCGGCGCGACCGCTTGGAGGCAGTCCTTCTCGGAAAATTGCAGGGCGAGGTGCTGCGCAAGGACATTTTCGAATACACGCTCCAGCGCTTCGAGCAAGAACTGATCCGCGCCCTGGATAACTTGGGCGGCGAGATGGACAGGCTGCGGGAGCGGGAGAGGGCGCTGCGGCGGGAGATTGGGAACCTGACGCGGGCTATCGCGGATGGGCACTACTCGCAGTTTGTCATGGGTGAGATCGCCGCCAGAGAGCGGGAGCTGGAAAGCATCGTCGCTAAGCTGCTGGACTCCCGGCCCGACTCGGTGCGCGAGCGAATGAAGGGCATCCGGGCCTTTGTTCTGCAACGCCTAGCCGATATCCGCGGGCTGCTCGATTCGGACCCGCTGGCCGCTCGCCTAGAGATCGCAAAGCACGTCAGTGCCATCCGGCTTCATCCCGAGGCCGATCGCTACCGCATCGAAGCAGGCTGGCACCTGCTCGGCGAGGGCTACGCGATGGGCGCAACGGTTGGTGCCGGGGGACGGAATCGAACCGCCGACGCCGGCCTTTTCAGGGCCGCGCTCTACCTCTGAGCTACCCCGGCACCGGAGAGAAAGTCCGCAGATTGGATTCTAGGAACGCCTGCGGAGTGTGTCAAGGCAGCGCGGCTAGACGCGGGAGAGGTCGCGCTTCTTGATGACCTCGCGCGGCTTGGAACCCTCGGGCGGGCCGACCAGGCCTTCCTGCTCCATCATGTCGAGCAGGCGCGCGGCGCGGCCGTAGCCGATGCGCAGCCGCCGCTGCAAGGTCGAGGTCGAGGCCTTGCCCTGCTCCATCACCACCCGCACCGCATCGTCATAGAGCTCGTCATCAATCTCTATCCCTTCGTCATCTTCCGCCATTCTCTCTTTGCGGGCGTCTTTCGGGAAGCGAAGGAATTCCTCGTGGTAGCTGGGCTTGCCCTGGGCTCGCCAGAAATCGCACACGTGGACGATCTCGCTCTCCGTCACCAGCGGGGCGTGCAGGCGGTGCAGGCGGGCCGAACCCGCCGGCAGGTAGAGCATGTCGCCCTTGCCCAGCAGCGCTTCGGCCCCGTTGGCATCCAGAATCGTGCGCGAGTCCACCTTCGTGGCTACGCGGAAGGAAATGCGGGCGGGGAAGTTGGCCTTGATGAGCCCGGTGATGACGTCGACCGAGGGCCGCTGGGTGGACAGGATGAGATGGAGGCCGGTAGCGCGCGCCATCTGTGCCAGCCGCGTGATGGACTCCTCGACGTTGGGCGTGTCAATCATCATCAGGTCGGCCAGCTCGTCAATCACGATGACGATGTAGGGCAGCGAGCGCGGCACTTCCTCGCCGTCCACCAGCAAACGCGGGGCATCTTCGTCGGCGTGCAGCCGGTTGTACTGTTCGGTGTTGCGCACACCGCTCGCGGCCAGCAGCTTCAGACGCTTCTCCATCTCGCGCGTGGCATTGCGCAGAGCGTTGGCAGCGAGCTTCGGGTCGGTGACGATGGGGGTGAACAGGTGCGGGATGCCTTCGTAGAGCCCCAGTTCCAGCCGCTTGGGATCAATGAGGATGAAGCTCACCTCTTCCGGCGCGGCTTTGTAGAGCATCGAGATGAGCATGGCGTTGATGGCCACGCTCTTGCCCGAGCCGGTCGAGCCGGCGATGAGCAGGTGGGGCATCTGGCCCAGATCGGCCACACGCACGTTCCCGTGGATGTCCTTCCCCAGGCAGACGGTCAGCTTATGCGTGGAGGCGGCGAACTCCTGCGACTCGATGATGTCGCGCAGCACGATCGTCTCGCGATGGAGGTTAGGGACTTCAATGCCGACGGTGGACTTGCCCGGGATGCGCTCGATCAGAATCGACTCCGCCCGCAGCGCCAAGCAAAGGTCGTCGGCCAGAGCGGTGATGCGGCTCAGCTTGACCCCCGCCTCAGGCCGGAATTCAAAAGTCGTCACCACCGGCCCGGGGTTGATCTGCACCACCTGGCCCTGGGCGTCGAATTCTTCGAGCTTCTGCGTGAGCAGCTCGGCGCGTTGCTGGAGTTCCTGCTCCGGCGGCCCGCCCAGGTGCTCCGGTGTGCGCAGCAAGGTCAGCGACGGCAGGCGGTAGCGCAGACGCATCACCAGCGGCGTCGGCTTGGCCCTCGCGCCGGTCTCTTGGTCCTCGGCCAGGTCTTCGTCGAATGAAACCGGCACACCTCTGGGCTTGGCGCCCGGGGCAGGGAATTCGTTGGGAGCACTGATGTCAACCGCATGCGGTAGCACGCGCGGCCGAGCTGACGTAGTGATCACGGGCTCCTCAGTGCGCATTCGCCAGTGGCGCCAGTGTTCCGCCAGCCAGCGGGTGGATCCGGAATGTTCACCCAGCCAGGCATAGGTCGCGCGGAAGGAAAACCGGGTCGCCAGGTAGGCGCCCAGCACCAACCCGGTAAAGCTCAAGATGTAGGCTCCGGGCAGGTTCACCACGTGCACCAGCCCGGCGGCCAGAAGAATCCCGAGAAGGCCGCTGGCCGGAATCAGCCCGTGAATGCGGGGCAGTTCCGGCAAGAGTCCCAGGAGCGTGCCGAGGGAAAACAGCAGCAACAGCGCGCCGACAATCTTGGCCTTGGGCGAGGCAGCCGCACGCCCGTGAAACCAGCTCCAGGCCAGCAGAAACGCCGCTAAGGGCAACAAGGCCGCCGTATAGCCCAGCGCCTGAAACAACAAATCAGCCGCATAGGCCCCGGCCACACCGATCCAGTTGCGCGCCAGCGACTCACCGGCTGCTTGCGGTG
Organism: Acidobacteriota bacterium; assembly: GCA_016210895.1. The sequence continues at coordinate 219 of JACQTG010000052.1, read as the reverse complement.
CGGCGACATTGAACGACGGATCGAGCGGGTTAAAACTGACCAGCGCCAGCGTCAACAACGCCGCCGCCACCAGCCAGAGAAATCCGATCAGCTCCTTGAGGCGTTTGTTCTCGCGTGGGGTGAGTAGATTCATCGCCACCACCCTCCCAATTTCGGCGGCGCCTGCCGAGCCCTCGCCCGAAAAGCAAGACGGGGCGCAGCCTCGAGAACTGCACCCCG
>JACQTG010000057.1 GCA_016210895.1 Acidobacteriota bacterium | reverse complement strand
ACTGGCATCCCGGTTGTGGCTGACTTTCGTCCCCGCGACCTCGCCGCCGGCGGCCAAGCGGCCCCGCTCGTTCCTTACGTTGACTACTTGCTTTACCGCCACCCGCGTCGCGGCCGCGTTGCCTTGAACCTGGGTGGTATCGCCAACGTCACTGTCATCCGCGCCCGCGCTCGTCCCGACGAGGTCTACGCCTTCGACACCGGCCCGGGCAATATGCTCATTGACGGGGTGGTACGGCGGCTCACGCGTGGCCGCGAGTCCTTCGACCGCAATGGCGCCCGCGCCGCCCGCGGCCGCGTCCCAGCAAAATTACTCGCGCAGTTGCTTCGCCATCCCTACTTTCGCCGGCCACCTCCCAAGAGCACCGGCCGTGAGCAGTTTGGTGAAGCCTACCTCGACGCGCTGCTCCGCGCCGCGCGCAGCCTGAAGCCGGATGACATCGTGCGCACGGCCACGGAGTTGACCAGCCAGAGCATCGCCCAGGCCTTCAGGCGCTTCATCCTACCGCGGGTGCCGGTTGAGGAAGTAATTGTCTCGGGTGGAGGCGCGCAGAATCGCTTCTTGGTGAAGCGACTAGAGGAATCGCTCCCCCAGTTGCGGATTGTTCCCGCCGACCGCTACGGCGTGCCGGACAAGGCCAAGGAGGCCTTTGCCTTTGCCATCCTGGCCTACCAGACCTGGCACGGCGAGCCGGCAACGCTACCAGGCGCCACCGGTGCCCGCCACGCCGTTGTATTAGGGAAAATCGTTCCCGGGCGCCGCCGCTACCGCCCCAGCGCCTGACGAATGTGCTCCTCGCTGATTACACCCTCGCGCAGGACGCGCCACTCATCATCGCGCAGCTCGGCCACGGTAGACGCGAGCCGAGCTTTGGTATCGCCGCCGTCGAGGATGAGCGGCAGGCGATCACCCAACTGTTTCTGCACCTGATCCACCGAGGAGCAGGCGGCAAAGCCGGAGAGGTTGGCGCTCGTGCCCGTCACCGGTGTGCCCACAGCGGCAATGAGCGCGTAGGAAACTTTCGACGCCGGCTGTCGTAGTGCCACCCGGCCACTGTTGCCGGTGACTTTCAGCGGAATCTTCGCTGTCGCCTCCACTACCAGCGTCAGCGGCCCCGGCCAGAATTTCTCCACCAGGCGGTAGAATGTCTCCGGCAAGTAGGCAGCGAGGTCAGCCGCCTGATCGACCGAGCTGACCAGAATGGGCAGCGCCCGCTGCTCCGGCCGACCCTTGATCGTGTAGACACGGTCCACCGCCGCCAGATTGAACGGGTCGGCGGCTAACCCATAATAGGTGTCCGTAGGGATGGCTACGACTTCACCCCGGCGAATCAGCTCTGCGGCAAACTCGATGGGGCGAGGTTCCGGGTTATCGGGAGAAACTTTGAGAATTTCGGCCACAGACGACCTTGCGGCGGTCGATATGAGTCCGTGGACCCATTTTAAAAAACTTAACATAAGCCCGCAGGCCAGTCAAGCGAGTCGCTTGGCAGCCCCCGCGCAACTCTGCTAGGCTCGAGAGGGGAGGGACCGCTGGTGCGCGTCGGGCAGATTGCAAGCCCCCAAAGCCCGTGGATCAAACGCCTCCGCACGGGCTTGCGCCGGGGCGAGCTGACCGAGGCGGGCGAGTGCGCCGTCGAAGGCTTCCATCTAGTTGAAGAAGCGCTCGCCAGCGGCTTGCACGTTACGGCCATCGTGCATACCCCTGCCGCGGAACGCTACTGGCAACGCCTGGCCGCGCAGAGCAACGGCATCGAGCGCTGCTTCCTCACCTCCGAGCGCGTCTTCCGGTCTCTCGCACAGACCGAAACCAGCCAGGGCATCGCGGCGCTCATTCGCTGGCCCGAGTGGAACGAAGCCCAGGCGCTTGCACGGCCGCACGCCATGGCGGCTGCGCTCCTAGGCTTGCAAGACCCCGGCAACTTCGGCACCATCCTGCGCGCGCTCGAAGCCTTTGGCGCCGCCGCCTGCCTTCTGGGCCCGGGCACCGTCAGTCCGTTCAACGCAAAGGCAATGCGGGCATCCGCCGGCTCGGTGTTTCGCCTGCCGGTCTTTACCCATCCAACGGAAGAGGAGATCTTCGCCCTCTGCCGAAAGCATGGATTGCGGACCATCGCGCTCGACGTTCGCGGCTCTCGCCGCCTCGACGAACTCGATTTGCGGGCGCCCTTTGCTTTCCTCGTAGGGAGGGAAGGTAGCGGCCTCAGTCCGGGAATCCTCGAACAAGCCGATGCGGTAGTCCGAATTCCGATTGCCGCCTCCGTCAATTCTCTCAACGCGGCGGTGGCTGCGGCCCTGGTGCTCTACGAGGCCTCCCGGCAGCGAGGCTTTTCCTTCTAGCCATGGGACTCTTTGAGCCTGCCAAACCGCGCCGCCAGCGCCCACCCCCGGCTCCGCTGGCCGACCGGATGCGCCCGCAGACACTCGAGGCGTTCGTCGGTCAGGAGCATCTGATCGGTCCTGGAATGCCCTTGCGGGTTATGCTGGAACATGACGAGCTGACCTCGCTGATTTTCTGGGGCCCACCCGGCTCCGGCAAGACCACGCTCGCCCGCATTATCGCGCAGATGACCGAAAGCGAATTCCTCCCCTTCAGTGCCGTCCTCGCCGGCATCAAAGAAATCAAGCAAGTGATGCTGGCCGCGGAGCGGGCGCGCAGCTACGGCCGGCGCACGATTGTCTTCATTGACGAAATCCACCGCTTCAACAAGGCCCAGCAGGATGCCTTCCTCCCTCACGTCGAGCGGGGAAACATCGTTCTGGTCGGTGCAACGACAGAGAACCCTTCGTTTGAGATCATCGCCCCGCTCCTCTCCCGCGCCAAAGTCTATCCGCTCTACGCGCTCACGACCGAGCAGGTGGTCACGCTACTCCAACGCGCCCTAGCTGACCGCGAGCGCGGTCTGGCGGGCCTACAGGTCGAACTCAGCGACGAACTCCTGCATCTGATTGCCACCTACGCCAGCGGCGATGCGCGCGTGGCCTATAACACCCTGGAGGCTGCTGCCCTGGGCGTGAAGCCCAAGGACGGCCGGCGCGTGCTCACGCGGGAAGTGATTGAACAGGTCCTCCAGCGCCGTGTATTGCTCTATGACAAAGCGGGCGAGGAGCACTACAACCTCATCTCAGCCCTCCACAAATCGGTCCGCAACAGCGACCCCGACGCCGCCCTCTACTGGCTCGGGCGCATGCTGGAAGCCGGCGAAGACCCGCTCTACATCGCCCGGCGGCTGATGCGCATGGCCTCGGAAGACATCGGCCTGGCCGACCCGCAGGCCTTGAGCGT
>JACQTG010000053.1 GCA_016210895.1 Acidobacteriota bacterium | reverse complement strand
CTTCGGGTGCCCATCAGCGGGCGAACTCATTGGAACAGCAGATGCCGACTCCGTCACCAGGGAAGAAATGGAGCGACTCCAAATCGACTCACACTGTCGAGCGGAGGGCGAGGCGGTACCCACCCACTATGAAGTTCAAAGCCGGCGGCGCGACGGCAGTGTCTTCCCGGTGGAGCGCGTCGTTGGCAGCATCACCTATGACGGCCAGCCCGCCTGCCTGGTGGTTTCGCTTGACCTGACCGAGCGGAAACGGCTGAAGCTGTTCGAAGCGATCCTGCCGGTCTGCTCTGTCTGCGGCAAAGTGCGCGACGACACGGGCAAGGGCCGCGACCGCGGCCACTGGCTCTCCCTGCAGGAGTATGTGGGCGAGCACACTGACACCAGCCTCAGCCACGGCTTCTGCCCCGACTGCTACCGCGACTACCGCCGCCAGGCCGGGCTACCCGAAACCCCATCTCCACGCCGCCACTAACTCGGGTGCGGCTGGGCCTGGCGCTGGCGGAGGGCTTCGTAGAGGACAATGCCGGCAGTCACGGAAACGTTCAGCGAGGTCACCGCACCGGCGGTTGGCAGCGAAACGAGAAAATCGCACCGCCGCCGCACCAGCTCGTGCAGACCCCGCCCTTCACTCCCCAGCACGAGCGCGCAGGGCACGGTCAGATCCACCTCGGTGAAGCGCTGGGGCGCCTCGGGGTCGAGCCCCACGATCCAGCAGCCAGCTTCCTTGAGGCGCTCCAGCGCGCGGGCCAGGTTGGTGACGCGGGCAATGGCAATGTGCTCGAGCGCGCCGGCCGCCGCCTTGGCCACTGCGGGCGTCAGTGGCGCAGTGCGGCGCTCGGGGAGTATCACGCCGTCGGCGCCGGCGCAATGGGCCGTGCGGATGATGGCGCCGAGGTTATGTGGATCCTGCACGTCATCGAGAACGACGAGGAGCGCCGGCGCGCGCACCGCCCGCAAGAGTTCCTCAACGTCAACGTACTCTTTGGCCCCGGTTACGGCCACCACACCTTGGTGGCGGTGCGTCCCGGCCACGCGGTCGGCCTCGGCGCGCGCGACGAACCGCACCGGAACGTTGCCGCTGCGGGCGGCCGCCAGCAGCCGCTCCAGGGGCTTTCCGCCGCGGCCCCGCACCACCAGCAACCGCTCCAGCAGCCGCCCGGCTCCGAGCGCTTCTTCCACCGCGTGAATGCCGTAGAGAATGGCCATCGTGACTGGCTGCCGGAAAGCTAGCGGGAAGTCCAGGCAAAAGCAAGGTAGGCGGGAGACCTTTGACTCGCTCTGTGCACTTGGGTTATTCTAAGGTTTCTCTTTTGGTTCCTCGTCCACCCCCCAAATCAAGGGGACGGACGAAACGTTTCACGGAATCCCGAATGCCAACTAAGGAGAGGGCCATGAAGCGCAGCGCATTCGTTCTTACCGCTGTCTCGGTGGCGGCGCTCTTGCTGCTGGCCGGCACAGTGCCAGCCGCCGCCCAGGACGGCACCATCAAAGTCAACGTAAAGCCGAAGACCGGCTACGTGCTGGTTGACGGGCGACCCATCGGCCAGGGTAGCCAAACCGTGCGAGTGGCTCCGGGCGACCACCGGGTGCAGGTCATCCGCTACGGCCGCCAGCCCTTCGAACAGAGCGTCACCGTCGCCGCGGGCGAGCGTCAAAACCTGGACGTCAACCTTGCCCCCGTGGGCGGCACCGTGACGGGGCCCTGGGGCCGCATTCGCCTCTTCGTCAATCCCAACCGCGCCGCCATCTTTCTCAATGGCCGCACGCCCGAGTTTCTCATCGGCTGCGTCGGCGCCACGGACGGCAACTTTTTGGGCAAGCAGGAGCTGCTCGTCCGGCCCGGCACGCACCAGGTGACCATCGCGCTCGACGGCTACCGCACCTACACCGGATCCGTGACGGTGGCAGAAAATGAGGAGGTTCACGTCCGGTTTAATCTGGCGGCCGGCTCGGGCGAAGAGGCTATCCCGGCCACCGCCATCAGCCGCAAGACGGAAAACTATCTCGCCAACATTGGAACCACGGAGCGGGAACGCACGGCGATGATTGGTATGCGTGCGGCGATAGCACCGCTGAGCGCGCAGTTTGCCGCCGACCCGACGAGCCTTCGCTGCGGCCAGTCTGCGCGGCTGACCTGGAGCACCGAAGAAGGCCGCCAGGTGGAAATTAGCGGCGTCGGACAGGTGGCAGCTTCCGGCGAGCAACTCGTGGCGCCGAAGCAGACGACCACCTACACCCTGCGGGCGGCGGGCCCGGGCGGGGTCGACTCCGCCTCGGCCACGGTCAACGTGGATGCGAGCATCCGCGCCACGTTCAACGTTTCGCCGGCGGCGATCGCCATCGAGACGCTCGACGGGCAGGAAACCAAGCGCGAAAACGCCACCCTGACCTGGAGCGTCGAAAATGCCACCACGGTCGAGATCAGCGGCCTGGGCACAGTCAGCGCGAGCGGCAGCCGCCAGGTCTCGCCGGACCAGAACACCACCTACACCCTGCGGGCCACAAATGAATGCGGCACGGTCGAAAGCTCGAGCGCCGCGCTCGCCGTCAATCGCACCGACCTGAAGACGCCCGAAGTGCAACTCGCCTCGATCTTCTTCCCCACCGACTATCCCGATGCCCGCAACCCGAGTGTGGGTCTGGTGGCGAGCCAGGGGCGCATCGTGGAGCTGCTAGCCCAGGGCTTCGCCGAGTACTTGAAAGCGCGGCCCAATGGCCGCTTGCGCCTGGAGGCCAACGCCGACGAGCGCCGCTCGGTGGACTACAACCGCGAGCTGAGCCAGCGCCGCGGCAACCTGATCAAGCAGCGCTTGGCGGATGCGGGTATTCCGGCGGCCAACGTCGAGGTCGTCGCCCGCGGCGAGGAGCAACCGTTGCCGATGCCTCAGGTGACGAGCCTGGAAGAGAAGAACCCGAACCAGGCACCGCGCGCCCGCATGCGCAACCGGCGCGGCAACTGGCTTGCCTACAACCGCCGCGTGGACATCGTGCTCAGCCCCACGGGCGGGTCGAGCGAGCGCTACTACCCGCACCAGGCTGCTGACTCCGACATCCTCTGGCGGGTGCCGAAGCCCTCGCTCAGCGCCGTGCGACGCGCGAGCCAGCCGTAGCGCGACCTCCGGCCAACAGCCGGGATGGACATCAAGGAGCTCTTCCTCAAACAGAAAGAGTCCATCCGCGCGCGCACCCGCCAGGTGGTCGCGCTCGTCCGACCCGAGCACCTCCGCTTTCAACCGGCTGAAGGCGCCCTGAGCGTGGGCGAGCTGCTCCGGCACATCTGGGTGTCGGAGGAAGGGGTGCGGCGGGTAGCCCTGGAGAGCGATTTCGCCTACTACGAGCGGCGCATCCCCGAGGGCTTGCACGCCGTGCTCGGACGGCCCGCCTCGTTAGAGGAGGAAGTCCACAACCTCGAGCGCGTCCACCGGGAGACACTCGCCGCCGTGCAGGCCTTCCCGCTCGAGCGATTCGAAGACGAGCGGGTGCACGAGGGTCTGGGCTTTCGCCGCAAGGTCTACGTGATTCTCTTCGGCCTCAACGGGCACGAAATCCACCACCACGCCCAGTTGATGACCTACCTGCGCATTCTGGGGACGCCTGTGCCGGAGTCCGTCGCCCGCCGCTGACCGGCTTGTTCACCGACGAGACGCTGGTGCTACCTTTTTTTCACTGCCTGGGTCGCTCAAGGGGTGTGGGCGCAGGTGGGGCAGAGACCGAGGAACTGCACGTGGTGGCTGGTGACGCGCAGGCCGGTGCGCCGGCGCACGTCGTCGAGAATCTTCTTCGGCAGACGGACGCTGACGTCAATGAGCTGGCCGCAGCGGCGGCAGATGGCGTGGTCGTGGCGGTCGCGGTTGCGGTCGTAGCGGGCGGCGGCATCGCCGAAGGTGAACTCGCGCAACTCGCCCTGCTCCACCCACCAGCGCAGGGCGTTGTAGATGGTGGCGTAGGCGATGCCGGGATAGCGCCGGCGCACGCGCTGGTAGATCTGGGCGGCGGTGGGATGGTCGTCCGAGGCCTGCACGATCTCCAGCACCAGTTGGCGCTGCCGGGTGCGGCGGCCGGCTGGATGCGACTCGGCCGCGAGCTGGGTCTGGCTCACCACACCTCCTTCAATCGAGCAACGAGGCCAGCGTGTGCTCGTCTTCGACCTCGTCCTCCAGCGCCTCGCGCACGATGTGGTGAGTGACGGGGTCGGTGCCGTGGACTTTGCCGAGCAGAGCGTAATAGAAATCAATCGCGTCCCGCTCGCCCTGGATCGAGTCCTTCAACATCTGCTTCCAGTTGGTCGGGTCTTTGGGCGGGAGCAGGTAGCGGCCGAAGGCCAGCTTCTCGGCCTCGCTCAGCTTCTGGAAGGGCACGCCGCCCAGCTGGATAATGCGCTCGACAAAGGTGCTCACGTGCTCCCATTCCGACTTCGCCATCTCGGTAAACTTCTCGGCCACTTCCCGGCCGTGCATGCCGGTGGCGTAGTGGGAAAGATAGAGGTAGCGGTAGGCCGCGAGCAATTCGGCCGCCGCGGCCCGGTTCAGGGCCTCGATGATTTCTTTCCGGTTCTTCACGATCTCCTGTCCACGCAGCATAGTGAACTCCCTCCTCTTATCAGATTAAACTTATTCTAAATTAGGTTGCCTGTCAAGCCTTGCCTCCGGGGGAGACGGACACGGCTCGGCAGCCACCTCGCCGCTACGGTCAAGCTGCCCGCAGTCGAAGGCCCGGCCGGTGTCGTCAATGGCGAAGAAACGGAGCTGGTCAGGCGTCGCTTCCATCAGCAGGAAGCCACGGGTCTGGTCGTTGACAGCGGCTACCTCAGGGCTGGGCCGCGCGTTGCCGCGACGCAGTTGGCCGCTGAAGCCGACGATGAAGTAGAGAACCCCCTGCTGGGGGTGGAAGCGCTGGTAGATGTGGTCGTGGCCGGAGAGTACCACGTGCACGCGGGGCGAGGGCCCAGCGGCCGGAGCCGCTGGGTTGAACTCTGCCTCAGGGGCTAAAGCCCCGAGTTTTGTTCCCGTCCCTTCGGCACGGCTCAAGCCGTGCCCTGACGAGGCCAGGCCCTCAAGCACGCCCAGAAACAGCGGTTCGAGCTTGGCGCGGAGCTGCGGGTCGGGGCCGTGGTGGGCACCCGTGGAGTAGAGGGGGTGGTGGAAGTAGGCGATGCGCCAGCGGGCGCGCGAGCCGGCAAGCGCCTGCTCGAGCCAGGCCAGTTGCCCCGGATCCTGCTTGTCATGTTCCAGGCGAATGCTGTTGAGGACGAAGAATTCAACCAGCGGGTTTCCGTCGGCGGCTTGGCCGGCGGTGAAGTGGTAGTAGCCCCGGGGGCCGTCAATGTGGAAGCGGTCGTAGGCGCCGATCAAGTCCTGGCCGTCGCGGTGGCGCATATCGTGATTGCCCAGCGCCGCGCGGAAGAAGACGCCGCGGCGGAGCAGCTCGCCATAGGGACGGTCGAATTTGCGCTCGAAGCCCTCCTTGCGCCCACCGCGCCACCACAGCCCGTAAATGTTGTCGCCGAGCATCAAGACGAGGCCATACGGCAGGCGATCATGCCAGGCCACCATCTGCTCGGCCACGCGATACTGGTGCTTACTGCCCGTGCCACTGTCGCCGATGACGGCGAAGCGGACACTTGAGGCTGGCGGTTGCTCAGCCAGAGTCGCCTGCAACCAGAGGAAGCCGAGAAGACAAAGGAGGCACAGGAAGCGGTGCTCTGCGAACCTTCGCCCCATACGCCCCGTCTGCATAGTGCCGATGCTAGCGTGGCTGGCGGCGCACTGCAATCCCGGCGTGGAAGAAGCTAGAATGGTGGCTTCACGCCAGGCGGAAGGAGGAGGGTATGCGCAGGGTGTTGAGCCTCAGCTTGTTGCTGGCTGCGGGAGCGGCGGCCCTGTTGGTGGACGCGCCCGCGGCGCCGGAATCCGGCGATGCGGCCGAACGCGCCCGAATCGAGGAGCTCCATCAACGCGACATCGCCGCCACCAAAGCCTTTGACGTCGAAGCGCTGGTCTCGCGCTGGACCGACGACATCGTGGCCCTGCCGCCCGGCCAGGCGCCGATCG
>JACQTG010000062.1 GCA_016210895.1 Acidobacteriota bacterium | reverse complement strand
CCCCAGGGCGGCTGCCAGCGCAAGCTTCAAAACGATGGTGGGCGTCAGATCCATTATCGGCATGCCACTGCTCCTCGGCTGCGTTGCCCGATTCTACACCAGTGGCGGAACCGGGGGACTACTTGACGTACTTGCGCAAGAGGGCGGCGAGCTTCTTCTTCGTGCTGGCGGGGATTTTCTCCGGTGTGGTAATGATGGCATGGGCAAGAGCGCTCGCGCACTTGCAAGCGCGCCCTGCCGGCATTAGGCGCACGGCTTCTCGAATTACCTTCTGGACGTTGGTGATGTTGCGGGTGAGATTTTCCATCACCTCCATCCCGGTCACGGCGTCGTGCTGCGGATGCCAGCAGTCGTAGTCGGTGATCATAGCCACGGTGGCGTAGCAGATTTCGGCCTCGCGCGCGAGCTTGGCTTCCTGCAAGTTGGTCATTCCAATCACATCAAAGCCGAGCCCGCGGTAGGTGTGCGACTCGGCTTTGGTCGAAAACGCCGGCCCCTCCATGCAGACGTAGGTTCCCCCGCGATGCACGGTCACGCCGGCCCGTTCACAGCCACGCGCCAGAACGTCCATCAAGGCCGGGCACATCGGGTCGGCAAAGCTCACATGCGCCACCACGCCGCTGCCGAAGAAAGTTGACAGGCGGCCACGCGTGCGGTCGAAGAATTGATCCGGAATTAGAAACTCGAGCGGCTTGCGATCTTCCTTGAGCGAGCCCACGGCGCTCACCGAAAGAATGCGCTCCACGCCCAGCAGCTTGAAAGCATAGATATTGGCGCGGAAGTTCAATTCGCTCGGCAGGATGCGATGACCGCGCCCGTGGCGGGCCAGAAAGGCAACGTCCCGGCCGTCCAACTTTCCGACAAGAAACTTCTCTGAGGGCTTGCCAAACGGCGTGGCTACGGCCAGTTCGCGGGTCTTTTCCAGCCCTGCCATCCCGTAGAGGCCGCTGCCGCCGAGGATGCCCAGTTTGATCGGTTTCACGCTGCTTCTCCTCAAGAAACTTCGACTGGCAAAAGCTCCACGACCGGTTCAGGAATCAACTTGTTGTCTTTTTCGCGCAGGTAGGCGGCTGGAATTGTTGGGTCGTGGACGAAGATGCACAACCACTCGCCGCGGACCGCCTCGGGAAGCCAGCGCTTCTTCTGCGCCAGCGTCTCCAACGGATAGAGGTCGTAGCCCATGATCCAGGGGTACGAGAGATGCGCGGTCGTAGGCACAAGATCCGCGAAGAAGAAGGCTGTCTGCCCCCGCGAAGTGATACGCACGCACTGCATATCGCGGGTGTGCCCGGGGACGCGGACGAGTTCGACGCCGGGCACGATCTCGCGGTTGTCCGTGAGCGGCACCCACTGCCGGGTCGCTTGCAGAGGTTCAAAATTCTCTGGCAAGTAGCTGGCCTGATCGCGCTCACTCGGGTGGCGGGCATGCTCGAGCTCGCCCGCCTGAACGTAGTACTGGGCGCGGGAAAAAGTGGGCTCAAGGCCGCCATCGCTACGCCGGCGGGTGTTCCACCCGCAGTGGTCGAAGTGCAAGTGCGTGTCAACGACGATGTCAACGTCCTCCGGGGCCAGCCCAACGGCGCGGAGACTGCCGAGCAAAGTGGCAGTGTGTTCCACACCGTAGATGTCGGCGAATTTCTCGGGCATTTTGTCGCCAATCCCGGTTTCGACCAGGATGGCCTGCTGGCCGTCCAGGATGAGCAGCGAGTTCAATCCCAGCGTGATCCGATTGCGCGCGTCGGGCGCACACTTCTTCTCCCAGAGCACTCGCGGCACTACCCCGAACATCGCTCCGCCATCGAGCCGAAAGCGCCCATCGGAAAGAATATGCAGTTCGAAACTGCCGAACTTCATCGCATCTTCTCCCCGGCTGACGCTGCCTCCACGAGTTCCACCAGCACGCCGCCGCAGCTCGCCGGATGCAAAAAGGCATAGCGATGGCCACCCACACCGGCCTCGGCCTTGGGCGAGATGACGCGCACGCCGGCGGCTTCGAGCTCTTTCAGGAGTCTCCCCAGGCCACGGACTTCAATGGCGATGTGGTGCAGGCCTTCGCCGCGCTTCTTGAGGAACTGTGCGATGGGCGAATCGTCGGCCGTTGGCTCCATCAACTCGAGGCGGGCGTCCCCCATGGGCAAGATTGCCACGCGAACCTTTTCCGCCAGCAGGGTCTCGTAGCCGGACACCGGGAGGCCCAGGCTTTCGTAGAAGGGCACCGCTTGGGCCAGCGAGCGAACGGCGATGCCGATGTGGTCAAGCTTCATCCAACTTCTAGAGAATTCCGGCGTGGCGCAGGATTTCGTCCACCACGCTGTAGGGATCGCGCTCTCGCCGGGTCACCTGCCGGGCGTAGTCGGCCAGCCTGTCTTCGCCGATGCCAGTGCTGACTACGTGCGCCAATGTGCGCTCGCGGAGCAGCTCGACCAAGCGTTGCTGCCACCGCAGCACCCGTTTTTCCCGCAACAAATTGCGTTCTTCGAGATGTGTTCTGTAGTCGGCCAGGGCTGCCACCAACTCATCCCTGCCTGTGCCCTCAGTGGCCACGGTCTTGACGATGGGCGGCTGCCAGCCATCGGCGCGCCGATTCAATCCGAGCAGGACCTTCAACTCGTGTTCGAGCTTGTCCGCTCCGCCCCGATCCACCTTATTGATGACAAACACATCCGCAATTTCCATGATGCCGGCCTTAAAGGTTTGCACCTCGTCACCCATCCCGGGCACGAGGACGAGAACGGTGGCGTCGGCCAGCTTGACGATTTCCACTTCGTCCTGGCCTACGCCGACGGTCTCAATCAGAATGATTTCTTTTCCCGCAGCGTCAAGCACCAGCGTGGCGTCGGCCGTCGCCCGTGCGATCCCACCCAGGAATCCGCGCGTGGCCATACTGCGGATGTAGATCCCCGCATCAGAGGCGTGCTGCTGCATCCGGATGCGGTCTCCCAACAACGCCCCGCCCGTGAAGGGGCTCGTCGGGTCAACGGCAATGATCCCCACAGCTTTCTGCCCCTGGCGGTAGCGCGCCGCGAGCTTGTCGGCCAGTGAACTCTTCCCCGCCCCGGGCGCGCCCGTAATCCCAACCAGGAAGGCTTGGCCGGTGTGGGGGAAAAGGACCTGGAGGAGCTTTTCGGCCTCAGCTTCGCCATCTTCGATGGCGCTAATGGCGCGGGCGATGGCGCGCGGGTCGCCAGCCCGAATCTGTTCGAGGACGGAATCGGTGGGCGTGGCGCGGGTCACAGAGCCTCAGTGCGACTTGCCGAGCAACTGCCGAGCAATCACCAGACGTTGAATCTCGCTTGTTCCTTCCCCAATCGTGCACAGCTTGACGTCCCGGTAGTATTTTTCGGCGGGATAGTCTTTGACGAACCCATAGCCGCCGTGGATTTGCACCGCCTCTCCGGCTGCTTGCACCGCCGCTTCACTCGCATAGAGCTTGGCCATCGAGCAGAGTTTGGTATCCAGCACACCACGGTCGGCTTTTTCCGCCGCGGCGTATGTAAGCCAGCGGGCGGCCTCGATCTCCGTCTTCATATCCGCTAGCTTCCACTGGATGGCTTGGAATTCAGCGAGGCTCTTGCCGAACTGCTTCCGTTCCTGGGCATACTGGAGCGAAACCTCAAATGCCCCCTGCGCAATCCCCAACGACACGGCCGCCAGCGAGATGCGTCCGCCGTCCAGAATACTCAAACAGTTGGCAAACCCTTCTCCCTCCCGGCCCAACAGGTTTTCGGCCGGCACGCGGCACTCCTCGAGAATCATCTCCGCGGTGTCGCTGGCGCGGATGCCGAGCTTGTTCTCTTTCTTGCCCGCGCGGAACCCGGGTGTTCCTTTCTCCACGATGAAGGCAGAGATGCCGCGGTGGCCCTTGCCCGGATCGGTCGAGGCCATGACGACGCACACATCGGCATAGTGGCCGTTGGTGGTGAAGGCCTTGGACCCATTCACTATCCAGGAGCTGCCTTGCCGCACCGCGCGCGTGTGCATGCTGGCCGCGTCGGAACCTGCGCCCGGCTCGGTCAGACTCCAGCAACCCAGCTTCTCGCCGCGCGCCAGCGGCACCAGGTATTTCTGCTTCTGTTCCTCGCTGCCAAAGCGGTAAATGTGGCTCGAACAGAGACCCACGTGGGCGGCCACGATGATGGCGACCGAGGTGTCTACGCGTGCCAGTTCCGCCAGTACAATCGCCCACTCTAGGTAGCCCAGGCCGGCGCCACCGTACTTTTCCGAAATGGTGATACCGAGCAGATCGAGCTGGGCCAACTTGGGCAGGAGCTCGGAAGGAAATTGGGCCGGTTCGTCCCACTCCATGACCCGTGGACGAATCTCCCCCTCCGCGAACTCGCGCACCGTCCGCCGCAACTGCTCCTGCTCTTCGCTGAATCGAAAATCCATTTCGCTTCTCTCAGACTCACGCCTTTCAGCTATACGTTTACCATACGGCTTCCACTCTCGCCAGCCACGTGCCAAAAAAATCGCCCTCCCCCGGTTCGGGGAGGGCGCAGGAGCAAAGGCCGAGCCGGCAAGCTATTCCGGCCAGTGGGCATAGGCGTAGAGGATGTCCACAATCGACTTCTCGCAGGCCGCCAACCCCGCCACCTTGTCGTTGCCATCAATGACAAAGTACTCATCCACACTGTGCGCGCGGCCGCCGTGACCCAGGCCGCCCGACGCAGCAGGCAGATTGAGTGGCGGGCGCGTGTACTGCGCCTCGGGGCTCGAGCCCGCCGAGCGCGGCCAGATGGCCGGCTCGATGCCGTACCGCTTGTAAACGCTCAGGACAGCTTGCACCACCGGCGCCTTCACGCTCGTGCGTGACCACTCATCGCCGCCGGCCAACTGTCGCATTTCGATGTCCGAGAAGCCATGACGGTCGAGGTGCTGGCGGATGAGTTCGGCTTGTTCTTTGACCACCTGATTCGGCACCAGACGCGAGTCAACCTTGCAGACGGCTTTCTCCGGCAGAATCGTCGCCACCCCGGGGCCGGTATAGCCCGCCCAGAGGCCGTCAATGTTCAACGTCGTGTCAAAAACCAAGCGGCGAATCGCCTCCTCATCCGACCAGTTGTTCATCCACACGGTGGCGTTCTCGCGCTCGGAGGCAAACACACGATCTGCGAACTTGGCCATCAATGTCGCCACCAGCTCTTGTTCCTCCTCTGTCGGGGGCACGATAGCGTCGTAGTAGCCGTCGATGAGGATGCGGTTGCGTGCAGCGTCGTACAGGGAACGCAGCGCATCCACGAGACGCCAAACGGGACTGTCCATAATCGCCTTGCGGCTCGAGTGGATGGGGAACTTCTGCGGGCCGCGGCCCCACCGCTTGCCGTGACATTCGAGCTCGACATAACAGATGCCTTTGTTGCCGAGCGACATACTGACCTGGCCTTCGCGGTTCTGGGAGGGGCCAGCGCCGAGATGCGCGCTACAACTCTGAAGTTGGTTGTGGTAGGGCTCGAGCACCTGATGAAAATGCGGGCTGCCCTGCTCCTCCTCGCCATCGCAGGTGAACATGATGTTCACGGGGAGCTTGCCCTCCACGGCGATGATGGACTGGCAGGCGTTGAGGAAGGCCACGAGCGGCCCTTTGGAGTTGATCGCGCCGCGCGCAATGATCACTTCCTTGAATGGCGCCATGGGGACGCGGTTGGCAGCCAGCGGCGGCGAGGACCACTCCTTTTCGTCGAAGGGCTGGGTGTCGTACATGAAATACCTAGAGATTGTCTTCTTGTTCCCGGCGTCGTACCAGGCCCACACGCCCGGGTAGCCGTCGGTCGGAACCAAGTTGGCTTCCTTGCAACCCAGCTCCTTGAAGTAGCCGACGAGCATCTCGGCGCAGTCCTGGATGCCCCGATTCCAACTCGAGACACTCGGCTGGCGGAGAAACTCCTGAATTTGGGCGACGTGCTCGTCGAGGTGGTCGTCGACGTGTTGGTGAATCCTGCGGATGGCCGGGGAGTCGAGCACATCGCGGGCAAAGCCGGGCGGCTCGTTCAGAAAGGCGAAGAACCCCAGGCGAGCGGCCTCAGCCGCCAGCGCCGTTTTTCCGGTGAGCTTCAGGAATTCCTTCCGTGTGAGTGGCATGGAGTTACCCTCGCTTGGCAAAGATTCTTCGGGGTCAAAAAGCCAAATGGATCAGCGGCGAAGAATGCCCCGCATAGCGCTTAAGGCGCGCTCGATGCCGGCAGCATCCACGTCGTAATGCGTCACCATCCGCATCGTCTTGGGATCGATGCCGTTGGCCAGCACATCGTGGTCTTTGAGCCGCGCGGAAATTTCCTGGCTCGTCAGTTCGGTGCCCGACACATCGAAGATGAGGAAGTTGGTCTCGACAGAATACGGGTCCAGCAAGATTCCGGGCAGCGCCGCCAGCCCCACGGCCAGCGTGCGCGCGTTTT
>JACQTG010000045.1 GCA_016210895.1 Acidobacteriota bacterium | reverse complement strand
GCGCCCTTGCTCGAAGCCCGCGTCTGCCAGTACGAAGCCACGCGCGACGGCCACCTGCTGCTCGACCGCCATCCCGCCTGGGAAAACGTCTGGCTGGTGGGTGGCGGCTCCGGCCACGGCTTCAAGCTGGGGCCGAAGGTAGGCGAAGTCGTAGCCGCCCAGGTTGTGGGCAGGGGTCCGGCTCCGCCCGAGGAGTTGAAGCTCCGCCCGCGGCCGCCGGCTCCCAAAGACAACCCCACCTACTGAGCAGGCCAGCCAGAGCTTTCCCGTTGGTTGACCCCGGCTCGGTGCTTCTGTTAGTTTTGAGTTTTCTTTCGTTGAATAGAACGATGGCAGAAACCATCCGAGTTACGTTGGGCGATGGGCGGAGCCACGAGGTGCCGCGGGGTACCACTCCGCTTGAGCTCCTCCGGCGGGTAGACCCCAAGCTGGCCGAACGAGCGCTGGTGGCGCGGCAGAACGGCGAGCTCTGGGACCTCCACCGGCCGCTGGAAGCTGACACCGAACTCGCCATCTTGACCGCCGAAGAGCGCGAAGGCCTGGATGTCTTCCGCCACAGCTCGGCGCACCTGTTGGCTGCCGCTGTGCTCGAACTCTTCCCCGACGTCAAGCTGGGCGTGGGGCCGCCTACCGAGCAGGGCTTCTTCTACGAGTTCCTGCGCGAGCAGCCGTTCACCCCCGAGGACCTGGAAAAGATCGAGAAGAAGATGGCCGAAATCGTGGCCCGCGACCTGCCCTTTGAGCGCAAGCTCGTGCCGCGCGAAGAGGGCCTGCGCTACTACCGGGAGCACAACCAGGAGTTCAAGTGCGAGCTGATGCAGGAGAAGGCCGCCGGCAACGAGGTTTCGGTCTACGTGCTGGGGAAGTTCGTCGACTTCTGCCGCGGGCCGCACATTCCCTCGGCCGGGCGGATCAAGGCCTTCAAGCTGCTCAACGTCAGTGGCGCCTACTGGAAGGGAATCGAAGGCAACCCGCAGATGCAACGCATCTACGGCACCAGCTTCCCCGCCCAGGAGCAGCTCGACGCTTTCCTGCATCAACTCGAAGAGGCACGTCGGCGCGACCATCGCAAACTCGGCCGCGAACTCGACCTCTTCAGCATCCAGGAAGAAGCCGGGCCGGGACTCATCTTCTGGCACCCGAAAGGGGCGATGGTGCGCACGGTGATGGAAGACTGGCTGCGGGCCGAGTATCTCCGTCGCGGCTACCAGCTCGTCTACACCCCGCACGTGATGCGGCTCGATTTGTGGAAGACCAGCGGGCACATCAACTGGTTTGCCGAAAACATGTTCGCGCCGATGGAGGTGGAGAAAAGCCGCTACCAGCTCAAGCCGATGAACTGCCCCGGCCACATTCTGATCTACCAGTCGCACCGGCGCAGTTACCGCGAGCTGCCTGTGCGCTTGGCCGAGCTCGGCACCGTCTATCGCTACGAGCGCTCCGGGGTGGTGCACGGGCTGCTGCGCGTGCGCGGCTTCACCGTGGACGACGCCCACATCTTCTGCACTCGGGAGCAGGTCGAGGCCGAAATCCTCGGCTGCCTCGACTTTGCCCTGGAGACGCTGCGGGTCTTTGGCTTCGAGCGCTTCGAGGTCGACCTGTCAGGAGGCGATCCCAACGACACCGGCCACTTTGCCGGCACCGCCGAAGGCTGGCGCCACGCCGAGCAGGTCTTGCAGCATGCGCTCGAGAGCCGGAAGATTCCCTTCCAGTACAAACGCGGCGAAGCAGCCTTCTACGGGCCGAAGATTGACGTCAAACTGATTGATTCCATCGGTCGCCCCTGGCAGCTCTCGACCGTGCAGTTCGACTTCAACCTGCCCGAGCGGTTTGAGCTGGAATACGTGGGCGAAGACGGCCAGCTCCACCGGCCAGTGATGGTCCACCGGGCGCTGTGGGGCTCGGTGGAACGGTTTTTCGGCATCTTGATCGAGCACTACGCCGGCGCCTTCCCCTTCTGGCTGGCCCCGGTGCAGGTGGTAGTGCTGCCGCTGAGCGACAAGGTAAACGCCTACAGCCAACGCGTGGCCGAGGAGTTGCGCGCCGCTGGCTTCCGCGTCCAGGTGGACGACCGCAACCAGAGCCTCAACTACCGCATCCGCGACGCCCAGCTCCACAAGGTGCCGTTCATGCTCATTGCCGGCCCGCGCGAAGAGAAATCCGGCACCGTCAGCGTGCGCTCGCGCGCGGAAGGCGACCTGGGCAGCCAGGAACTGGCTGCATTTCTCGCCCGCTGTGCCGAACTCACCCGCACGCGTGTCCCCAAGCCTTGACACCTGCCGTTCCCGCTTTGCTATACTGTGCGCCCCGTCCGGGGAGCGTACCGCGTGGGGAGCGCACACGGGATAGGTCAGTGGTGAAGGTTTCTTGAACTCTTGAGGCATCCAAGGAGGCGAACACGAGCGTATCCAATCGGGCTCTGCGGGTGAATGAGCGCATCCGCGCACGCGAAGTACGGCTCATCGATGAAAACGGCGGCCAGGTAGGCGTCCTGCCACCGCAACAGGCGCTCAAACAGGCCCGGGAAAAAGGCCTCGACCTGGTAGAGATCTCCCCCACCGCCAACCCTCCGGTCTGCAAGATCATGGACTATGGGAAGTACCTCTACCAGCTCAACAAGAAGCTCCATGAGCAGCGCCGGCACCAGAAGTCGGTTCACCTCAAGGAGGTCAAGTTTCGGCCGCGCACCGACGAGCATGATTATCAGTTCAAGAAAAACCACGTGCTGCG
Organism: Acidobacteriota bacterium; assembly: GCA_016210895.1. The sequence goes on along the minus strand of JACQTG010000045.1, from coordinate 311 downwards.
CTTCCTGGCCGAAGGCGACAAGGTCAAGGCGGTGGTGGTGTTCCGCGGACGCGAGATGGCGCATCCGGAGATTGGGCGCAGGATGATCAACCGGCTGATTGGGGAGATTGCCGACGTGGGCACGGTGGAGATGTCGCCCTACATGGAGGGGCGGATGCTGATCGCCATCCTGGCACCGAAGACGCCCGCCGCGCGGCCGTCGCGGTCGAGCACGAAAGAAGCTGGAGAGGCCACCAGTGCCTAAACTGAAAACACACCGCGGAGCGGCCAAGCGCTTCAAGATCAGCGGCCGCGGCAAGGTCTTGCGACGG
>JACQTG010000044.1 GCA_016210895.1 Acidobacteriota bacterium | reverse complement strand
TTGTGCCTTCGCCGTTCGGGTCTGAGCCCATCGCGGCTGTCATCGCCGAGGCCACCGTGCCAGCTTTTCGCCGTGCGCTGGCTCGGGCCGAGAAGGCTGCCCGTGTGGTCGAGTTGCGCCTGGATGCGCTGGGGCGCCCTGATGCGATCGTCCGCCTGCTCGAAAGCCTGCCACGCCGCTCCCGCCTCATCCGCATCGCCACCTGCCGCGGCCGACGCGCGGGCGGCAGCTTTGTTGGCAGCCCCTCGCTGCAACTGGCGCTGCTGCGGCTGGCAGCGCGTGCGGGCTGCGATTGGGTAGATGTCGAAGCCGGGAGCCTGGAAGCGTTTCCACCCTCCTTGCGGCGGGCGCTGCTGCGCGGTCTCCGCTCGATTGTTTCCTTCCACGATTTTCGCCGCACACCGGCTGACCTCGCTCGCCTCTACAGGCGGGTGGCGCGGCTCGGGGGCCACATCGTCAAGATTGCCGTCAACGCGTCCCGGCAACGCGACAACCTGGCGGTGTTGCGGCTGGCGCGGCGTCACCGCGGCAAGGTCATCGCACTGGCCATGGGCACCTGCGGGATTCCGTCGCGCGTGCTGGGCGTGCGTGCCGGCAGTGCCCTGACCTATGCCACGCTCAACGGTCGGCCGGCCGTCGCCCCAGGCCAGTTACCGCTCACTCAGCTGCGCCAACTCTACCGCGCTCACCGGCTTGACCGCCGCACCCGCCTCTACGGCGTCATTGGCTACCCCATCGCGCACTCACTCTCGCCGACAATGCAGAATGTGGCCTTCCAGGCGGCCCGACTGAATGCTGTCTACCTGCCGTTCGAGGCGCGCTCACTCGGCGACTTTCTCGCCCTGTGTGCAGAGCTGGGAGTGGCGGGCTTCAGCGTTACCCTTCCGCACAAGCAAGCCATCTTGCGGCATCTCGACGGCTGCGACCCGGTGGCCGTGAGCATTGGTGCGGTCAACACCGTGGTGGTGCGCGGGGGACGACGCCTCTACGGGTACAACACGGACTACGTCGGCGTGCTGCGCACGCTGGCGCGCTATCTGCCGCTCCAGGGCGCGCAGGTTCTAATTGTCGGTGCCGGCGGCGCGGCCCGCGCCGTGGCCTTTGCCCTGGCCACGGCCGGCTCCTTCGTCAGCATCACTGCCCGGCGGCCCGCGCAGGCGCGCGCCCTGGCTCGCGCCGTGGGCGGGGAAGTCCTGCCGCAACGCCAGCTCACCCACCGCCGCTTCCACGCCATCGTCAACTGCACGCCCGTGGGCCAGGTGCCCGAGGTGGAGACGTCACCGCTCGCCGCCCGGGAACTGAACGCGCGGGTCGTATTCGACCTAGTCTACAATCCGCTGGAAACCCGGTTGCTGCGCCTGGCGCGGCGTCGCGGGGCCATCGCTGTTCCTGGCTGGCAGATGCTGGTTGAGCAGGGCGCCGCGCAGTTTGAAATCTGGACCGGACTGCGCGCCCCACTCGCCGCCATGCGCCGCGCCGTCCGGCGTGCCCTTCGCTCGCAGAATGAACACGGCTTTGGGTAGTGTGTTCTAATCTAAATCTTTTGCCTCAGGAAGAGACGAATAGGAACCTCAGTGGCTAAAGCCATAAGAGCAGAAAGACAAAAGCCGGAGTGGTCAGTGTGCCTTTGGGCAGGCGGGCTCAAGCCCGGCCCTACGACCCCTGCCCCGCGTATTAGAATGTCGGGCGGGTCAAGCGTTCAGGGTTGATAAAGTGGAAGTAGGAAAAAAAGGAGGTGTCATAGGGATTCGCGCGGGCAAGCCTAATGACTTGAAGAAGTCGATGCTTGAGGTGTGGGCGGTGAATGAGGCGATGAACCAGTGGCTGCTGAAACACATTGACGAGCGGGCGTGGCGGGCCGAACCGCCCACGGGCCGCGGTCGCACCATCGCGGCCATCTTTTCGCATATCCACAACGATCGTGTAATGTGGCTGAAAGTCTGGGGGAAGGGCGGCCGGAGACCCGCGCACACCAGCCGCCACACGGTCACCCGGGAGCAGGCTGCGCGCGCCCTGGGGCGGAGCGCCCAGGCGATGGCGAAACTGTTCGCGAAGGAGGCGGGCAGGCCGCGGCGGAGCAAACCCTTCCGGCCGGACATGGTGGCCGGTCTGGGCTTGATGCTTGTGCACGATGCGCATCACCGGGGACAAATCTGCATGCTGGCGCGCCAGGTCGGCTATCCCCTGCGCGGAGAAGGGGCGTATGGCATCTGGCACTGGGGGAAGCTGTGGAAGAGCCTTGGCATCTCACGTCGCTGGCCGATGCCGTAGCCCCCCTTGTGCGACTCTCGCGGCTTCGAGTCTCGCAATGATTACGCCCGACCTGAAAACCGTGTCGCGGCTGGCGCGGCAGGGCAATGTCATCCCCGTCTGCCATCGCATCACTGCCGATCTACTGACGCCGGTATCTGCCTATCTAGGGGTGGCGCGCGGAACTTCGCACGCCTTTCTGCTCGAAAGCGTCGAGGGCGGGGAGAAGATTGCCCGCTACAGCTTTATGGGCGCCGACCCCTATCGCATCGTCCGCTACCGTTTACCCCGCACAGGTGAGCCTGGCTCAGCCAACGAGCCGCGCGCCGAGATCATCGAAGGCGGACGCCGCCAGGAACGCCTGGGGAACATTTTTTCGCTCCTGCGCCAGTTGACGCGCGAGTACCGCCCGGTGCGCGTCCCGGGCCTGCCGCCGTTTGCGGCTGGTGCCGTCGGCTATTTTGGCTATGACGTGGTACGACTGCTCGAGCGGCTGCCCGCACGAGCCACCGATGACCTGGGCCTCGACGATGCCCGGCTGATGTTCTTCTCGGACCTGTTGGCCTTCGACCATGCCCGGCATCAGATTCTGCTTATCGCCAACATCTTCCGCGACCACGGTCCGGGCAGCTTGGCGCAGAAGTATCGCCACGCCTGCGACACGCTGCGTGCCCTCGAAGCCCGGCTCGCGCGCGCGCCGCGGCACGAGCGTCGCCCGCAGCCCCGACCGCGGCGGCTCGCGGTGCGCTCGAACGTCCGCCGCGCTGACTACCTGGCCGCGGTGCGCCGCGGCAAGCGCTACATCCGCGCCGGCGACATCTATCAAGTTGTGCTCTCCCAGCGCTTCGCGAGCTCGGTGCGCGCCGACCCGTTTTCCCTCTATCGCGCCCTGCGCATCATCAACCCCTCGCCCTATATGTACTTCCTCCGGCTGGGCGACTTTGACGTGCTCGGGTCCTCGCCCGAGATGCTGGTGAAGGTTCAGGGGCGCAACGCCTTCTACCGGCCCATTGCCGGCACGCGCCCGCGCGGCCAAACCGAGGAGGAAGACCGGCGGCTCGAGCAGCAGCTCCGCCACTCGGTCAAGGAACGGGCCGAGCACATCATGCTGGTTGACCTGGGACGGAACGACCTGGGCCGGGTGTGCGAGTACGGTACGGTCAAAGTGGAAGAGTTGATGTTCGTCGAGCGCTACTCGCACGTGATGCACCTGGTGTCGAGCCTGCGCGGCCGCCTGCGACGGGACGTCGACTGCTTCGACGCGCTTGCTGCCTGCTTTCCCGCCGGCACGGTCACCGGCGCGCCCAAAGTGCGCGCGATGGAAATCATCGATGAACTGGAGCCCACCCGCCGGGGCGTCTATTCAGGCTGCGTCTGCTATCTCGATTTTTCCGGCAACCTCGACTCCTGCATCGCCATCCGCACCATGGTGGTGCGCGGCGGCGTGGCCTACGTCCAGGCAGGTGGCGGGGTGGTGGCCGACTCCGGCCCCGCGCGCGAATACCAGGAAACCGTCAACAAGGCCCAAGCCCTGCTTACCGCGGTAGAATTAGCCGAAAAAGGTTTGACGTAGAAGAAGCATAGGAGGAAAAGGGAGCAGACGAGGCAAGTGACTATTGCAACGGTCAAGTCAAAACCCACAAGATTTCTTCTTGAGGTGCTTGGTTCTGTAGCCATTCCGGGCGTGACGCTCTTCTACGG
>JACQTG010000046.1 GCA_016210895.1 Acidobacteriota bacterium | reverse complement strand
TAAACATGTAACCTTCTTTCTTGTCGATAGTTAGCAGCCCGGACGATTTCAGCACCGGGGCCAAACCTGACAGCTTCCTGCGGGATAACGCGCTGTCCGGCCGGGTTTGCGGCAGTTCGCTCAATCCCTAATCATCAAAGGAGTTGCAACTACCGCCCATCTAGGGTGTACTTTCCCGGACCCCAAGCGAGATCTCAGACATGATGCGTTTGCTCGGGAAAAGACCGGCTCTTGCCGGCCGGCGCCTCGGCTTGAGCTGGCCGTCACTCGCTGCGGGAGACTAACGAGCGTCCCATGGCCAGACTCCCCGCCCATCGCCCCTACGGCTTGCTGGCACGCTTCTACGACCAGTTGCAGGGCGATGCGCCGACCATGAACCGCCATGCGCGGCGAAAAATCCTGGGCAAAATCCTGTCCCAGATTCACTCAGTGTGCGATTTGGGTTGCGGGACGGGCACCACCGCGGTCGAACTGGCTCGCCGCGGCTTGAGGGTTTTTGCCGTGGACAACTCGCCTGGGATGTGCCGGCTGGCCCGCGCGAAGGCGCGGCGCGCGCGCCTTCCCGTGCGCGTTCTCTGCGCCGATATGCGTCGCTTGCGCCTGCCGGAGCCAGTGGACCTGGTGACCTGCGAGTTCAACCCCCTCAACCACCTCCCCCGCAAGTCCGACCTCGCTCGCGCAGCTCGCGCGGTGGCCCGTGCCCTGCGGCCTGGCGGCTACTTCTACTTCGACCTCAACACGCGACGCACGCTGGAAGAGCTCTATCCTTCGGCCCACTGGATCGAGAGGCGCAACCTTGCGCTGGTTCTCCACGGCGGTTACGATCGTCGCCGCCAGAAAGGCTGGCTCAACTTCGAATGGTTTCTCCCCGCCGGCAAGCTCTGGCGACGGGAGCGCGAACGTGTCGAGGACATCTGGTGGACGGACGGAGAGATTCGCCGGGCCGTGCGCCGCGCTGGCTTCGACCGCATCCGTGCCTGGGACGCGGTCCGCGTGCGACCTCACACACCCCACAGCCGGCCTGGCTTCGATATGTATTATCTGGCTCGAAAATCGCCCGTCAGAGGGAGGAAAAATTAATGCGACACAAAGTTGCGCTACTTCTCGGGATGCTGTTCCTGCCGTTGGCTCTCCCGGCCCAGGAGGCCTTCGAGATCGTGCGCGTGGCCGACGGCGTCTATGCCGGAATCGGGCGCCCGACGGCGCCGATGCCGATCGGGTCGAATGCCGCCATCATCGTCAACGAAGACGACGTGCTGGTGGTCGACACCCACCTTGCACCCTCGGCCGCGCGCGCGCTGCTGGCCGAGATCAAGAAGCTCACCGACAAGCCCGTCCGCTACGTCATCAACACTCATTGGCACAACGACCACGTCCAGGGCAACCAGGCCTACTTCAATGTCTTCCCTGCCCCGGTCGAGTTCATTTCCTCCCACGCCACGCGCGAGGACATTCAAAAGAAGGCTATCCCGTCCGTGCAGGGAACGCTCAACTCCCTGCCGCAGCAAATCGCCCAGGCCGAGCAGCAACTCGCTGCCGGCGTGGATGCCGCGGGCAACCGCCTGACGGAAGAACAGAAGACTGAGCGCCGGGCGCAGATTGACCGCCAGAAGCGCTACCTGGAAGAACTGCGCCAGATCCAGATCACCCTGCCCACGGTTACGTTCGAGCGGAGCCTCGTGCTCCACCAAGACGCTCGCGACATCCACGTCCTGTTCTTCCGCAAAGGGCACACGCGCGGCGACGTGGTGGTGTGGCTACCGAAGGACCGCGTTCTGGTCGCAGGCGACCTGCTTACCTCCCAGTTGCCCTTCCCGCGCGACTCCTACCCAAGCGAATGGGTGGAGACGCTCGAGGGCATGGCCAAGCTCGAGTACGACCAGATCATCCCCGGCCACGGCCCTGTGCAGCAGGGCAAGGACCACCTGAAGCTGGTGACGCGTGTCATCGGCTCGATTGTCGAGCAGGTGCGGGCGGCCGTGAGCCGTGGCTTGAGCCTGGAGGATACAAAGAAGGCGGTGAACGTCGAGGCGTTCCGTCAGGCCGTGACCGGTGGAGAGGAGCGCTTCAACGCTGCCTTCGACCAGCGCGTCTCGGGCCTCACCGAGCGCGCCTACTGGGAACTGACCGGCAAGCTGACCGACTGAGACTATCCTGCGGCTTGGCTCTGTGCTACGCTCAGGCTAACGGGAGGGGACAACCATGGATCAACTTATTCACGTGTTGCTGGTCCTCGCAGCCATACTCTACCTGGTCAGCGGCCTGAGCCGCTTCTTCAAGTTCCAACTGCTGGGTCACGATCCCACGGTCTGGTGGCGAGGCGGAATGGGCTTGTTGGGTTTCAGCATCGCGCTGATCCTGTGGGAGATTCTGCGCGTCCTCCGGGCCACCTAAGCCGCCCCCCAGCTAGAGCCTGAAACCCCCAGCCTGCTCGAAGGCGTGGGCCAGGCGCAGCAGGCGCGCCTCGTCGAAGTGGTTTGCGAAGAGTTGCAGGCCGACGGGCAAGCCCTCTTTCGTGTTTCCGCAGGGCACGGAAATCCCCGGGACACCGGCCAGCGAGCCGGTGACGGTATAGATGTCGGCGAGATACATCTGCAAGGGGTCTTCCGTCTTCTCGCCCAGGCGGAAGGCCGGCGTGGGCGAAGTGGGCGTGACCAGCGCGTCCACCTGCTCGAACGCCCGGCGGAAGTCCTGGTAGATGAGCTGGCGCACTTTCTGCGCCTTCAGGTAGTAGGCCTCGTAGTAACCGGCACTCAGCGCGTAGGTCCCGAGCATGATCCGGCGCTTGACTTCGGCGCCAAAGCCGCGCCCGCGCGTGGTGCCGTACATCGCCTCAAGTTCCGCCGCACCCGGGGCGCGGAAGCCGTAGCGGACGCCGTCGTAGCGGGCAAGGTTCGAACTCGCTTCCGCCGTGCAAATGATGTAGTAGCAGGCGATGGCGTACTCGGTATGTGGCAGGCTGACCTCGCGCACGTCGCAGCCCATTTCAGTGAGCTTCTTGATGGCGGCCTCGACCTTGGCCCGCACCTCCGGGTCGAGCCCCGCGCCAAAGTACTCGCGCGGCACGCCGACTTTCATTCCCTTGACCGAGTGGTCGAGCTCGGCCACGTAGTCGGGCACGGGCGCGTCGGCGCAGGTGGAGTCGAGCGGGTCGCGCCCGGCGATGGCGCCGAGCACGGCGGCGAGATCGCGCACGGTACGGGCAAAGGGTCCGATGTGGTCGAGCGAAGAGGCAAAGGCAATCAGGCCATAGCGCGAAACTCGGCCGTAGGTGCCCATCATCCCCACCACGCCGCAGAAACCAGCGGGCTGACGAATCGAGCCGCCGGTGTCCGAACCAAGCGCGGCGACGGCCAAGTTGGCGGCCACGGCCGCGGCCGAGCCGCCCGAAGAACCGCCCGGGACGCGGTCGAGAGCGCGTGGGTTGCGCGTGGCGACGTAGGCAGAGTTCTCAGTCGAAGAGCCCATGGCGAACTCGTCGCAGTTGGTCTTGCCGAGAAGGATGGCTCCGACCTCTTCGAGGCGCGTGACC
>JACQTG010000039.1 GCA_016210895.1 Acidobacteriota bacterium | reverse complement strand
ATCCAAAAAGTGACCGCACCGCGACCCAAACGATCATTGGAAGCACCAGTCCTAGAAACACCGCCGGAATAGAGATGAAGAGCAGCGAGATAATGCCGATCCAGTCGACAACTCGGTGGTAGCTGCGAAGAAGACTGGAAAAGGCGAAGACTTCCGAAATCACACAGCCTCCAAGGACCAGTAGAGCGCCTAGCCATGCCAACTCAAACGGAGGGCAAATGGTGAAGAATGCAAATGCGGGAACAAATATTACCGCAGGAAAAACCGCCAGTGGCAGGCCCATCCACAAATACTTTTTCCGCCTTGTTGCTTCCACCAGCATTAGCTCCTCCCTTTAGGATATCCCTTCAACTCTTGTAACAATTCTGCGGCCGCCTCCAGTCCGGCTTCGCCGTGCCCGGCGCGCTCGCAGCATTCTACCAAGGCGCTGCCCACCACTACCCCGTCGGCCACGCCATTCAAGGCCGTTACTTGTTCGGCCTGGGCGATTCCAAAGCCCACGGCCACGGGCAGGCGGGTCACACGCCGCAGGCGCCGAACCAGCTTCGTCGCTTCAGCCGACACCTCCGTCCGCGGGCCGGTCACGCCCCGCCGGGAGATGGCGTAGACAAAACCGCGCGACAGCCGGGCGATGACCCGCAGCCGGCCATTCGTCGAAGTGGGGGCCGCCAGAAACACGGTGGCAAGCCCGTGCCGCCGCATGGTGCGGACGAAACCGTCCGCTTCTTCCGGCGTCAGGTCGGTGATCAGCACCCCGGCGATGCCGGCGGCGGCGGCCCGGGCGGCGAAGCGCTCTACGCCCATCTGCAGGACCGGGTTGAAGTAGCTGAACACGACCAGAGGCACCCGGCTCCTCTTCCGAATGCGCCCGGCGAGCTTCAGCACCTCGGCCAGGGTGGTGCCCGCCCGCAGCGCCCGCTCGCTCGCCCGCTGGATCACCGGACCGTCGGCAATGGGGTCGGAGAACGGCACCCCCAGCTCAATGACGTCCGCCCCGGCCTCGGCCAGCCGCAGAACCAGAGCCTGGGTGAACTTCAGGTTCGGGTCGCCCACAGTCAGGTAGGCCACCAGCGCCGGAGTTTTCCCGCGCCGGCCGTGGCGGAAGGCCGCGCGCAGACCGCGCGGGCCGTTCAGGATCGAACCTGCCGGCCGGAGGTTCTGCCGCGCCTTTGATTTCCTCCGTCGGGGCATGGGACTCACGCCTTCCGGGCCGGCAGGTGTCTGGCCAGGATGTCCACGTCCTTGTCGCCGCGCCCGGAGAGGTTGACGACAACAGTTTCGCTCGAACGCATCTTTGGAGCCCGCTTGATCAACTCCGCCAAAGCGTGCGCGGGTTCGAGGGCAGGGAGGATGCCTTCCTGCTGCGCCAGGACTCTCGCCGCCTCCACGGCTTGGTCGTCGCTCACGGCGGTGTAGCGGACGCGCCCCGCGTCGTGCAGAAAGGCGTGCTCAGGCCCTACCGCCGGATAGTCGAGACCGGCCGACACCGAATGGGTCGCGGAAATCTGCCCGTGTCTGTCCTGCAGCAGATAAGTGTAGGTGCCGTGCAGCACGCCCGGACGGGCGCCGTTGCCCCGGGAACGAACCGCGAGCCGCGACGCATGCTCGCCGAGGGCCGGGCCGCGGCCGCCGGCTTCCACCCCCACCATCTGTACGCTCGGTTCGCGCAGAAACTCGGTGAAGAGGCCAATGGCATTCGACCCGCCGCCCACGCAGGCGAAGAGCCAGTCGGGCAGGCGCTTTTCGGCGCGGAGAATCTGCTGCCGGGTCTCCCGCCCGATGATGGCCTGGAAATCACGCACCATCATTGGGTAGGGATGCGGGCCGCAAACCGAGCCCAGCAGATAGTGCGAGGTTTCGACGTTGGTCACCCAATCGCGCATGGCCTCGCTGATGGCGTCCTTCAGGGTGCGACTGCCGGCCCCCACCGGCACCACCTCGGCGCCGAGCATCTGCATGCGCACCAGGTTGAGCCGCTGCCGAGCCATGTCCTCTTCCCCCATGTAGACCGTGCAGGCCAGGCCCAAGTGGGCGGCCACGGTGGCGGTGGCCACGCCGTGCTGGCCGGCGCCGGTCTCGGCGATCAGGCGGCGCTTGCCCTGGCGCACGGCGAGCAATCCCTGGCCCAGGCAGTTGTTGATCTTGTGGGCACCGGTGTGAAGCAGATCTTCGCGCTTCAAGTAGATTCGGGGGCCGCCCAGGTGGCGTGTCAGCCGCTCGGCGAAGTAAAGCGGTGTGGGCCGGCCGGCGAAGCCAGCCAGCAGCCCTGCAAGGGCTCGGGCGAAGTCCCGGTCAGCGCGCGCCCGGCGGTAGGCGCGCTCCAGCTCTTCGAGCGGCGCCATCAACGTCTCCGGCACAAACCGTCCCCCGAAGACGCCGAAGTGTCCGCGGGCATCCGGCAGCGAATGGGCGACGCGTGGCATGGTCAGTGGCCGGGCTCCGCCCCCGGGCTCCCGGTGGGCTCCCGGGCGAATGCGCGCAGGTAGTTCACCAGGTGCCAGCGCTGGCTTTCGCTCAACTGCGTTTCAAAGCGCGGCATTTCATCCCGTCCCTTGCTGATTTTCCAAAAAATCTCTCCGTCGGTCATCTCGCTCATCATCTGCCGGTCGGTGAGGTCGGCCGGCCGGGTGCGCAGCTTTTCGACCCACGGACCGTTGCCCTCGCCTTTTGGGCCATGGCAAACCTCGCACTGGCTGCGGAAAAGCGCCGCTCCTTCGCGCAGCGATTCGGCGGTTACCGGCACGGGATTCTTGCGCCGCTTGGCCTTTTCCGGCACCGGCCAGGGCTGGGCGCCATGGGCGAACAGGAGCGTGCTGCCCAACAGCAGCGTCACAGCTCCCCCCAGCACCGTCCTCACGCCGCCACTCCTTTGGCCTCCTGGATAAACGCCCGCAGCCGGGCGTGATCCTTGACGCCGGGCTTCTTCTCGACTCCGGTGCAGACGTCCACCCCGTAGGGCCGGGCCTGGCGGATGGCCTCGGCAACATTCTCCGGGGTTAGACCACCCGCCAGCAGAATCCGCCCGTAGGAGTTGGCCCGCTGCGCGGCCCGCCAATCAAAGGTCCTGCCCGTGCCGCCCCGTCGGCCTTTCACCTCGGCATCCAACAGGAAGGCTTGCGCCTGCGGGTAGCGCCGGAGCTGCTCCCCACGGAACCCGCGCCCCACGCGAAAGGCCTTGAGAACCGAGAGGCCGGCCGCCGCCAGGGCGGCCACATCGTCGGGAAGCTCGTCCCCGTGGAGCTGGACGGCGGTGACGGCGCTCCGGCGCGCCACGCCCTGGACCGCCGGGCGCGATTCGTTCACAAACACCCCCACCGAAGTGACAAACGGCGGGAGATGGGCGATGATGTCCGCAACCCGGCCCGGCTCGACATACCGCGGGCTCGGCGGCCAGAAGTTAAACCCCAGGGCGTCCGCCCCGGCTGTCGTCGCCACCAGGGCATCCTCCAGGTTGGTGATGCCGCACACCTTGACGCGAACCATCTAGGCCGCCTCTCCTCCGAGAAGCCCTCGCAAGGCCACCGCCGGGTCGGCGGCCTGCATCAGGAATTCCCCAATCAAGAAGGCGTCGAAGCCGGCAGCGCGGAGCCGGGCGAGCTCTGCCGCCGAGCGCAGGCCGCTTTCGCTCACCGCCAGGCAGCGGTCGGGAATCTGCTCAATCAATTCGTGCGACGTCTCGACACTCACCTCAAAGGTCTTCAGGTTGCGGTTGTTGACGCCGACAATCTCGGCACCCGCCTCCAGGGCCCGCTCGAGCTCCTCGGCGGCGTGGACTTCTACCAGCGCGACCATGCCCAGCTGCTTTCCCAACTGAATCAAGCGTCGCAGCTCGGCCCCGCTGAGGATGGCGGCGATGAGCAGAAAGGCATCGGCCCCGGCCGCCCGGGACTCAAAGAGCTGATAGGGGTCGAAGAGAAAGTCCTTGCGTAGCACGGGAACGCCGCAGAGGCCGCGCACCACACCCAAATCTTCGATGGCCCCCTGGAAAAATTCGGGCTCGGTGAGCACGGAAAGCGCAGCGGCGCCAGCCGTTTCGAGCCCCGGTGCCAGAGCAGCGGGGTTGTAGAGCTGGCGGAGAACCCCGCGTGAGGGTGAGGCCTTCTTCAGCTCAGCGATGACGTTCGGCGCGGCCCGGCTCAGGGCAGCACGGAAATCCCGCACCGGCGGGGCGGCGGCGGCACGCTCCTCGAGTATTGTCGCCGGGATGGTCTGCTGGGCCTGGGCGAGAGCCCGGCGGCGCGCCACCAGGATGCGCTCCAAGACCGCGGCCGTGTTCACTCCTACGGGGTTCGGCACAGTCGGCTCCCCACCTGAAAGGCAAACTCGTATGCTAGCGGGCTGCCGGGGGCAAGTCAACGCGGCTTGACGCTGTTTGTCAGCTTCGGCTATAAAGGTTATGCCGTAACAGGGCAGCCGCAAGGATTCCGAGGCGGTATCGTCTAGGGGCTAGGACGCCAGATTCTCAATCTGGAAACCCGGGTTCGATTCCCGGTACCGCTACCACCGTTTCCCCATTTTCTCATTGAGTTAGCGTGCGAGCCAAAGCGCCACAAGACCCCATTTGGGTCCATTTGGGTGCAATTGGACTCAGCAAGCGTTCGGTCCCTTTCGATCGCCCGGCGGCGCTCATCGGACAACGATCCCACATATAAGTCGAGAGTCGTTGCCGCATTTGCATGTCCGAGTTGCTCTTGGATCGTCTTCACGTGCACGTTCTGCTCCCGCATCCACGTGCCCAGCGTGCGCCGAAAGCCGTGCCAGGAGACTTCAGGCAGGCCGAGCTTCTGCAGTGCGGGCTTGAGCACGCGCCGAGCAACCGTTGTAGCACTCAACGGCTTCCCTTTCCGGCCAGGAAAGACTAGTCCGGGAGGAGTAGCCGCAGCGGCATCCCGCAGTGCCAAGAGCCGGGCAGTCAATCCGCTGGGCAGCGGAAGGTTGCGGATTGACCCACGCCCCTTGGGCGTGTCGATCTGGTTGCGGTACACGCGCTGGCGAACATGGATGACTAGCTGGTCAAAGTCCACGTCCGACCAGCGCAGGGCAAACAGTTCGCACCGGCGCATGCCGGTCAACACGGCCATGCTTACCATTGTCTGGTATGGCTCTTTCAGTTCCTGAAGTAGCCGGCCAATTTCGGCCAGCGAGAGCACAACGAGATCGGGCCGGTTCTGACGGCGTGGCATCTTGATGGAGCGAGCAGGATTTTCACTGAGGTAGTCCCAGTCGAGCGCCGGGTCCAGAATCAGGTTTACTGTTACGCGAATACCCTGAACCGTACTCCACGCGTATCGCTGTGTCTCCGCAGTGATGAATCCCTGGATCTCCGCGCGCACGAGATCACAGAGGCGTTGGTTCGAGAACGCCGGCAGCAGATGCCTGTAGATCACATCCCGATAGAAGGCTTGCGTCGAAGCCTTCTTAAGCGGGAGGATGTTTCTTCCCACTGCCGGGCTAGCTCCCCAAATGTGATAGAGGAGTTGGATGATCGGTCTATTCCCCGCCACTTCCATCTTGTTTCGAAAGCATGTGGTTTTGGCCCCTATGATTTGTGGATTTTCTGCTGGGATTTTCCAACCACTTACCTCGGCCACCTGTTCACAGCCTTTTGACACACTTGGCAGTCTGACTTCTCGCTGTCCAAACTAACTGAACTTGTCCTTCTCGAGCTAAGGCATTCTGTAAATGCGCTAAGGTTTTATGCTCGAAAGGTTGCAATTCAACCGGGCTAGCCTACTATAGGGATGTCGGACCCGGAGACCTATGGCCACAGTGGAGATGGGCCCGAGAGACTTCATCACACCACCATTCAAGAAGCGCAGAACCCTACAGGAGGAGACGCATGGAGAGCAGTGAGACACAGCCGCGAAGGCAGAACCTGGAATTGAGCCGCGGGGAAAAAAACTGGCCCCGACCGGCGCTCAAGGAGTCTGGGGTGCTGCCTGCCGGGGAGTACGCGGAGTTGCGGCGATTGCTCGAACAGAAAGGGCTCTTCGCCAAGCAGCCGCTCTATTACATCGGCAGGGTGTCGATGACACTGGCCATGCTGGCGGCAGGCCTGAGCGTGCTGGCTACTGTGGAAGGTTTTGGGCTGCAGCTTCTGAATGCTGTTTTCCTGGCTTTCGCCTGCTGCCAGTTGAGTTTTATCGTCCACGACGCGGGCCACGGCCAGATCTTCCGCCGTCCCTGGAGGAACCACGTTCTCGGCACGCTGGTCACCAACCTGGTGCTTGGGATGAGCTACGGTTACTGGCGGGAGTCGCACAACCGGCATCACGCCAGTCCCAACCAGGTGGATCTCGACCCGGACATCGACGTTTCGCTGGTGGCCTTAACCGAAGAGCAAGCTCGGGGCAAGACGGGACTGCGTCGCGTCATCACCAAATACCAGGCGTACCTCTTCATCCCGATGTTGTTTTTTGACGCCTTCCGGAGACGGAAAGAATCCATCCAGTTTCTCTGGCGCGAGAAAGCCAACACAGAAACCATCCTTTTGGGCGCGCATTATGCGCTGGTCGGCGCGTTCTTGTTCCAGGTGCTAGAGGTTTGGCAGGCGCTGCTGTTTCTCTTTGTTCAACAGGCCGGCTATGGCCTGTTCCTGGCTTCGGTCTTTGCCCCGAATCACAAAGGCATGCCCATCCTTCCTAAGGACACGCAGATGGATCTCCTGCGCCGCCAGGTGGTCACCACCCGCAACGTCCGCCCCCATCCGTTCACCGATTTCTGGTACGGGGCACTCAACTATCAGGTCGAGCATCATCTATTCCCGAACATGCCGCGGAACAAATTGAAAGAGTCGCAGGGCATTGTGCGCGCATTCTGCGCGGCACGCGGCATCCCCTATACAGAAACCAGCGCGCTCGACTCCTACCGACAGACGCTGAAGTACCTGCACCGGGTGGGTGCGGCGCTGCGAGAGGAGGCCCCCGACGCCACCGAATCCGATTGAAGTCGCACTTCCGGAGGAAGCATCGGCTCCCCGTCATGCGGACGCTGGCCAGGCCTTTCCGGCAGGAAACGATTTCACCCGCTACGACGTGGTCGTTGTCGGCGCAGGCCTAGGAGGGCTAGCCGTTGCCATTTTCCTGGCCCGTGCAGGTCGGAGAGTGTCTGCATTGAACCCGAGCCGTTTCCGCGCGAACGAGTCGGCGAGTCTCTGGATTGGTCCACGCCGGCGCTGTTACGGGCGCTAGGTCTCGCGTTCCGGGGTGTGGGGTCTCTTGTGGGAACCCTGGCGAATCTGGCTACATCTTCGATCAACTCCCGGCAACAGCCCAACCTGTTAAGCCTCGGAGGTTTGCAGGCGTTTCTGCCTCCCGTTCAACAAGTTGGCCAAGGGGCCGAAAACATTCCCCTTTGACAGACCCGTCCACCGCCCCGAAATCCCATGCTTTTCGCACGCTCAGGTGAGTAACTTATTCCGGGAAGTTCAGACGGCGCAGCAGGGTTTGGAAGCGGGGGTCGGAGCGCAGAGGGTTAGCTAGTCGTGCACGGTTTCTTCTTCCATCAAGGCGCGCAGCTTGCGGGCGCGGGAGGGATGCCGCAGCTTGCCGAGCGCCTTGGCCTCGATCTGACGGATGCGCTCCCGCGTAACAGCGAACGACTGTCCGACCTCCTCCAAGGTGTGCTCGGAGCCATCGTCGAGCCCGAAGCGCATCTTGATGATCTTCTCCTCGCGTGGGGTCAGCGTCCCCAGCACTGCCTCGGTCTGTTCCTTCAGGTTGAGGTTGATGACCGCATCCGAAGGGGAAATCGCCGCCTTGTCCTCGATGAAGTCGCCCAGGTGGGAGTCCTCTTCCTCTCCGATGGGGGTTTCGAGCGAAATCGGCGTCTGGGCGATTTTCATTACATTGCGCACCTTGAAGACCGGCAGCTCCATGCGCTTAGCGATTTCTTCCGAGGTGGGCTCGCGCCCCAGTTCCTGCACCAACTGCCGCTGGGTGCGCATCAGCTTGTTAATGATCTCGATCATATGCACCGGAATGCGGATGGTGCGGGCTTGGTCGGCGATGGCACGGGTGACGCCCTGGCGAATCCACCAGGTGGCGTAGGTGGAGAACTTGTAGCCACGGCGCCACTCGAACTTGTCCACCGCCCTCATCAGACCGATGTTGCCCTCCTGGATCAGGTCGAGGAACTGCAGGCCGCGGTGGGTGTACTTCTTGGCGATGGAGACCACCAGGCGCAGGTTGGCCTCGATCAGCTCTTTCTTGGCTTGGGCAGATTCCGCCTCGCCTCGCTGCGCCACCTTGACGGTGCGACGCAACTCTTCAAGCGTAACTTCCACCAGCTCTTCCAAATCATTCACGCGGGCGCGCAGCTCACGCAGTTCCCGCTTGGCCTCGCGGGCAGTCCCTTCCGAGCCTATCTCCACCCGACGATAGAGGCGGAGAATGTCGCGGTCGAGCTGGTTGATTTCACTGAACGCTTCGCGCACACGGTCGATTACGCGTTTGCGCTCGGGATGGCTGAACTCGGTGGAGCGCACCAGCCGCCCGGCTTGAACCCGGGCGCGCGCCAGGTCCCAGTGGGCGCGGATGGCGCGGCGCGTCTTACGGGCGCGGATCTTCTTCATGCGCAGGTAGAGCTTGCGGCACTGCTCGTGGACGCGGGCCAGCTTGTCTAGGGTGCGCAGCAACTGCTTGGTTTTTTTGGCCAGGCGATCTTCAGTCAGCTCGTCGTGATCCAACTGCACGATCTCTTTGATGGTGCGTTCGCCCTGGCGCAGGGCCTCGCCGAGGGCAATCACTTCCTTGATGACGATCGGCAGGCGGGAAAACGCCTTCAAAACCCGCAGTGGTCCGCGCTCAATGCGCTTGGCGATGGCCAGTTCCCCTTCCCGCGTCAGCAAGGGAACGGTGCCCATCTCGCGCAGGTACATGCGCACAGGGTCGTTGGTTTTATCAAGCGCCCCCGGGGTAAGGTCGAGCTCCACCTCTTCGGTCGACTCGGTGGTGGCCTTGCTTTCCGTGGCCGCCGACTCGCAGGCCGGGGCGTCCTTGGGCGCCTCTTCCAGGATCTCGATGCCGGCGTCGTCGAATGCCGAGAGCACGTCGCCAATCTCCTCTGAGGAGTGCACCTCGGCCGGCAGCAAGTCGTTGACCTCGTCGCAGAGCAGGTAGCCCCGCTCTTTGCCCATCAGGATCAATTGCTTGACTGAATCGTACTTGTCTTCAATCGCCAACTTCGCCCTCCCCGTGGCCGCACAGAGAGAAAAGCCCCCCGGAGGAAGTTAAGCCTCTTAGTTCCTTTTCGGTTGTTATGATTTGACCGACTCCCCAGATGTGCCACCACCCCTTCCTTGAGGGAGGCTGGATGCATGGCTCAAATCCGGAACTTGTAGCAGGGAGTCAGCTATCGGTCTGTCAGAGGGTAGTTTCCACTTCTGGCTTGTCCCCCGCGGGGACCCCACACCCGTCGGGTCAGCTTGGACGGTGGACGCCTGCGGAACAAAAGCTTGTGAGTTTTTCTTTTCCTTTCGTCGTTGTGCCCGGTGCTCGCGTTTGAGCTGTGCCTTCTCGTGTAGCTTCCTCTCTCGTTGCCGCTTGCGAAATGTTTGGGAGCTTTTTGCCATGGCCCTCCTCGCGCACCCTTGCTCAGGATAAGAACACCCCGTCCCCAGAGCAAGAGAAAGGGAGCCGGGGGTTGCGCCCGGCCCCCTGGGGATTAGAGTTGCACAACGTTCGCTGCTTGAAAGCCTTTGGGCCCCTTGACCACTTCGAATTCTACCGCCGCGCCTTCCTGGAGGCTGCGGTAGCCGTCTCCCTGGATGGCGGAAAAGTGGACAAAGATGTCTTCACCCCCAGCCGCTGGATGAAGCCGTAACCCTTGCTGGCGTTGAACCACTTCACGGTGCCTTGTTCTCGATTGTTACTCACGTTTACATCTGCTCTTTAGTTTCGTACTGTTTGTTCTCTGCAACCCCTTCCGGCTGAAAAAAACGAAAGGCCACGACTCGTTTGCCGCAGCCTTTGCGTACAACTCAGAAGGTGTTCCAAGGAGCGACAAACGGATATTAGCACAAGTGCCCGAGTTCGCCTAACACTTTTTCGCGGGTCATGCCCCTTGAGAACCTCCTGGCTTTTCGCGTCGCCGGAGCTCATACTGAAAGGAGCAAGAAAGGGTGCTCGCATGAACATCCAGTATGTGGGTTTCATTGTTGCAGCCAGTTCTCGCACATATACTTTTCGCGTTATTGATGCAATCGAGAAGACGTGCGAATTCACCGTCGAAATTCAATCGGAAGCGTTTGACTCGAACCGCTTGAAATTCCAAGATGGCCCGGACATCTGTTTTGCGCGATTGCAGCGCGCGCTGGGAGGAGAAACGCCAGAGTCCCGCGGTGAGCCCCACCTGCGTATTGGGGAGCGGGATATCCAGGAATACTTACGACGGCGCTATCCGCGCAAGTGGTCGTAAGAAGGCGGGAGCTGCCGCCAACCCCCTGGTCCACCTGCCTGCTGTGCCAAAACCATTTCTTTTGGGCGCGCGCCGAAAAGACATACTTATGGCACAGGACGAAATGTCGCGGATGTGCATCTCGTCCCTAGAAGACTTCGTCGGGCCCGAGTCCGAGTGCGGCGGCCATGCGGGGAAGGAAGTTGGCATGACGGGCCACCAAGGAAGTCTCGAGAATCCCTGCATCGTCCCAGCGGTACCGGCGTAGTTCGTCAATATCGGGCTCCTCAATCGCAAACGGCTGGTGCAGACTGATTCGAGCGACGGAACGTCAATCCGTCAAAGACTTTCGGGACTTTGATTAGGGGTCAGATCAAAACTTTCAGCAATCGACCTAAAACCCGGGCTCGGGCTAGCTGTTTGCTTTTCGGCTTTCTTAAGCTCACGTTCCAGATGGGCGGCTACTTCTGCCGCATAATAGATAAAGTGCTGGCCGGAAAGCAAGATTGTAAATCCTAGCCATAATTTCTGGGGACAGAAGCACCAGCGGCAAAGCAACCGGAAGAAGAACTTCCAATACGCTTTCCGATAGGAAGATGTAATGCCCTGATACCAGAGTGAGCGCAGCACGACTCCGAGCTTATATGGGACCGGATAGCGCGGGGGCCTCTGGCATTTGCCAATCTCCCAATTTAGGAGAGACCGAAAAGCGCGATCGTAGAATGATGGAGGAGAATAGATTGAAAGGAGAGTTCTTCGCACGCCCTCAAGCAGCACGGGAAGGGGAAGAACTGTACGAAAATTGGGCGGCTCAAAATTGCTGGTTTCTGCACTCTGTTCGATCAATCGACCCTCTTTCAACATTCGATCGTACAGCGGGGTGGTCGGAGGCGCTTGCAAGAACCCGGCCATGGCCCAGGGGATGGCGGCGAGCTCGATGAACTCGACTTGCCGTTCGAAGATGTCTTCCGTATCGGAGTCGAAACCGATAATGAAGCCTCCCGTTACCCAAAGCCCTCTTTGTTGAATGGAGCGAATGCAGTCCAGCGGATCCTGCCGCAGATTCTGGAATTTTTTCGCCTCTCGCAAGGACTCCTTCGAAGGGCTTTCTATGCCGATGAAGATAAAAAAGAAGTTCGCTTTCACCATGGCTTCGAGCAACGCCGGTCGCTGCGCGAGATCCATGGATGCTTCCGTGTAGAACAAGAAAGGATAGTCATGCGCCTTTTGCCATTGTTCCAGCTCTTGGGCCAATTCGAGGGCAAGTTTGTGATTCCCGATGAAATTATCATCGACGATGAAGACCGGCTTACGCCAGCCGAGACCGAAAAGCACCTCCAGTTCTAGCAGGGTCTGGCTTGTGCTTTTCGTTCTTGGCTTCCTTCCATAGAGAGTAATGATGTCGCAAAACTCGCACTGGAATGGGCAGCCGCGGGAGAACTGTATAGACATCGAGGCATAGTTTTCGATTTTCAGAAGGTCGAACCGCGGAACCGGTGTCCTCTGGATGTTGGGCTTCTCATGAATGGTGTAGAGCCGTCTCGCGGTGCCAGTCTCAAGATCGGTCGCAATCTGTTGGAAAACCTCGTCCGGTTCGCCGACCACCACATGGTCGGCCAGCAAGAGCAACATCTCGGGCTGGCTGCTCGCGTATGGGCCACCGATCATGGTGCGCTTCCCGAGAGCACGGGCCCGCCCAAGAATCTCCCGAACATCGTCCTTCTGCACGTGCATCGCGCTGACCATGACAAGGTCGGCCCAAAGGATATCGGTATCGAGGAGGTCCTCAAAGGCTCGATCGATCAGCCGGATCGTCCATTCTTTGGGGCACAGGGCAGCTACTGTAATCAGCCCGAGCGGGGGCATGAGGGTCTTTTCAGGAATGAGAGTGCTAATCATTCCCTGAAAGCCCCAGAAAGAAGAGGGGAATCTGGGCCAGATCATCAGAACTTTGATTCGTTTTCCCAGGGCTGGGAAACTGTGAGGATCACCCAGGTTGATGGCGGGGGAGCGGGGAGTCTCAGGCGCGAACCCCCCGAACCGCGCTGGCTTTGGCTCGGGCAGCTTCGCCCAGGGCATTGCTCGCTCCATACCGTTCTCGGTGCGCGTCACCTTCTAGCAGCCCTCAGTGCACTTCTTTGCGGGAAAAGGTCTCCGGGGGCAGCACCTTGACGATGTTGGTGGACTGCACGATGTAGACGGGGTTGCCCTGGGGATCGCGCTCCTGGGTCTTCAGGATGCTCGAAACCACCAGCTTGATGCGCACCGTGTGGCCGTCCTCGACCTGGTACTCGCTCCAATCTTCCTTGCTGGCCTGGAACTCCATGTCTTCGGCTTCGATGGTGCGGTCGCCGATGTTGATGCGGGTTTTGCGGGCCACGGGACCTCCTTCACGGGTCGAGTTCAGGAATCGGCGGCAGCGGCCGGGCGGGCAGCCGGGGCGCCGGCCCGGGCTGATTCCAGGGCGCGCTCGGCCTCGTCGATGACGGCTTCGAGCTTCTCTCCCCGAACATAGGTGGCCTGGCCGAAACTGACCGTCACCGGCCGGCCGATGGGCTGGTGTAATTCTTTCTGGGCCGCGAGCTTCGCCTCGAGGCGCTTGACCACCACCGCCACCCCTTGGGGCGGCGTATCGGGCAGGGCCAGCAGGAATTGGTCGCCCCCAAAGCGAAACGTGTAGTCGGTGGCGCGCAGGGTGGAACTCAACAGCCCGGCCACAGCGCGGAGCAGTTTGTCGCCCACAAAGTGACCGAGGTGCTGGTTGATGCGCTTGAACTCGTCCACCTCAACCAGGAGGAAAGAAAGGGGGCGGCTGGTGCGGTCAGCGCGGCGGACTTCCTTGGGCATCACCTCATCAAAAAAGCGGCGGTTGTAGACCTGGGTGAGCGGGTCGAGCATGCCCTGCTCACGCT
>JACQTG010000050.1 GCA_016210895.1 Acidobacteriota bacterium | reverse complement strand
CCACAATGAGCGCCGAAATCTGCATGGCCACGGTGTTGCCCTCCCTCGATTGAGTCGCAGAGAATCGGTGCGTCCCACCGGTATGAAACAAACCACGTAGAGTATAGACAGCCAGCGCCAACGGGTCAACTGAAGCGCGTGCCGGCAGTAAGTGTGCCGGGCTTAGTCGCGGTCGGCTAGAGAACTCGTCGCGAAAGATATCCGATCGTGCGCTCACGGGGCAGAGTACACGGGTTGGAGGAGGCGTGCTATAGTCGGCCCGCCGCGCGGGGGCGGCAATGAGCATACGAGTCAAGAAAGCCGAATGGGTCTATCGCGGCCGGGTCTTTTCCGTACGCCGCGATCTAGTGGTCGAGCCACGCCCGCAGGCCGGCAAACCCGGCGTCACCGCCATCCGCGAGGTTGTGCATCACCCGGGCTCCGTCGTCTTGCTGCCGGTTCTAGACGGGCGCATCCTGCTGGTGGAACAGTTCCGCTACACCGTGCGTCGCTTTCTCTGGGAGTTGCCCGCCGGTCGGATCGAACCCGGTGAGAGCCCGATGGTCGCCGCACGGCGCGAGTTACGCGAAGAGACGGGGTACAGGGCACGGCGCTGGCGCCGCCTGCTGAAGCTTTTCCCCACGCCAGGTTTTGCGGACGAAGTAATGTACCTCTACGAGGCAGGCGGGCTGCGAGTAGGGCCTTCGCGCCCCGAAGCAGACGAGGCCATCCGTGCGCAAGCGTTCTCTCTCGCCAGCTTGCTGAGGATGATTGAGCGCGGAAGCCTCTGCGATGGGAAGAGCGTGGCCGGGATTCTCTACTATGCTCGCCGGCAACGCGCACGCTAGCCCTTGACATTCGTACCGCTGCAGGCTTAACTCTGCCCGTACATCTGAGCTGGGAGTGAGCCGATGACGATCTCCAACAAGCCCGTGGTCACCGTTGCCGGGGGAATGATGGTGCTGTTCCTGCTTGCCGCCTGGCAGGAGACCCAGTTCTTTCTGCTCCATTTCTTCGAATCCGTGATCTACCTGATCATCATCCTTCTGTTCTTCTACTTGGAGGACCGGTTCGGCTACATTCTCGGACTCCTCGTTCCCGCTGTGTGGATCATCCTCAACACCGCCACTGGCTTCGTCCAGATCAGCCTGCGAGAGCTGTGGCAAACACTGAGCTTTCGCGGCGTGACCAACCCCTTGGGGCTGGTGGGCGGGTTGATTCTCCTCACCGGAATCCTGCTCATGCTGCTCTGTCTGCATGCCCTGCGGCGCGAAATTGCCGGTACGCCCTACATGCGCTCGACCGTGGTGGTCGGGCTGGTGATTACCGCCGCCTACTACGGCATTCTGATCTACTGGTTCTCGCGCTCGATCCAGCCCTGAGGCCCACGGCCAGACAAGAAATCCTCTTGACAGCCTGCCTTCCCCGCCTATAATTCGGCCTGCTTGTTCGGCCCTGCTTTTCGGGAGGGGGAAAGAAGAGGCCAGCCAACGGGCTGGCTTTTTTGATGCCTCCACGGGAGAGCGCGTGACGAAGCAAGCGGAACAGATCCTAAGCTAGCTCGGATCGAACCTGAGGAGGAGGAAGGCAAGCGTGAAAGTGCAAGGACGCGTCAAGTGGTTCAACAACACCAAGGGCTACGGCTTCATCGGCCGGGACGGTGGATCGGACGTATTTGTCCACTACTCCGCCATCACCGGTGATGGCTTCCGCAGCTTGCAAGAAGGCGACCTGGTCGAGTTCGAAATCGCCCAGGGCCAGAAAGGCCCCCAGGCGTCCAACGTCGTCAAGCTCTCCTGACAGAGCTTTCCTGACACGACCAGAAAGCCCCGGTTCCTCGAGGCCGGGGCTTTTTCTTCTTCGGGGCCGCGGCCGCTTCCGATGGCGGTAAAATACCGGGCATGAGCGTGCTTTTCGGCTTTCCTCCGCTCGTCCTCCTAGCGATCTCACCGCTGCTTGCTGGCCAGCCCACCACGCCCAAGGAGATCGAACGCCGGTTGACGGCTCGATATGAAGGCTTGTTGGTGAGGCTCGAGTACCCCGACCCGTCCGCTCTGGTGCGCTGGGAACTGCCAAAACATGGGAGGGAACCGGCTGAGCCGAACGATGCCATCCATCTCGTAGTGGAGCGAGTACGCCTAAAAAAGAACCGACTCGAACTTCAGGCACGTCGAGTCTATTTCTACCTCGACCTCGAAGGACAACTGCGTGGCGCATCCGCCCCAAAACGAAGCTATCGGCTGAAATGGCAGTCTCGTCTGCCCCATGAAGTTGAGCTGGAGGAAACTTTTGTCCGCATGGTGACCCCTGTCCTACTGGACCCGACGAATGTTCCGACCCAGTGGGCACCTCCACTGCCCCCCGCAGGAGAAGCACTCGCGAAAAAACCGGCACAGGAACTCGCGCCAGGCATATTCTCCATCGGAGTCGATGTTCGTCCGCCAGAGTGTGAATCGTGTCCCGATCCTGACTATGCAAGCAATGCACAGGGCGCAAATGTACAAGGAACGGTGAAGTTACTTGCCGTGGTGACTGAAAGCGGGCGCATTGGAGGTATCCGACTTGTACAGTCACTTGGATTTGGGCTGGATGAGTCGTCCGTAGTCTGTGTGTCTGAATGGCGGCTTAAACCGGCCTTGCGAAGCGGGAAACCCATCCGTGTGCTTATGCACGTGGAAATGAATTTTCGACTTTTCTAACCTGGAAACCGATAGGCTGTT
>JACQTG010000049.1 GCA_016210895.1 Acidobacteriota bacterium | reverse complement strand
GCGGAGGCGCAGTTGAAGCAGCTCAACGCCCCGGCCGACTGGACCTATGTGATCCTGGACGGCAAAGACTGGCGCCGCGCGAGCCAGATGTTCAAGACCGAAAAGAACACGACGGCTGCCTTTACCGTGCTCGAGCTGCGCACCACCTTCCTCAACGCCGAATACGTGCAGCAACGCCTGCCGCGGCCGTGCCTCGACGTCCTGGCCCATGAACTCGGCCATATCACCTGCAACTGCGGCAGCGAGATGCGCGCCCGAAAGGTAGCCGATGAACTGCTCGCCAAACTGGAAAGTGATCAGTGAAGGCGGCGCAGAACCCCATAGCCGCTCACTACAGATTCTCTAATCTGCGGCCAGGGGGAGGCGGGTGAGGACCACTCCAGCGGTGCGAAGAGGGTAGGGGAAGTCAAGGCCTCCGGCAACCTTGGGGCGAGTGGAGCATCTAAACAGATAGCAACCCCGACTTCCACGACACGGGGAGGCAACGCAACCCCCTCCCGGGACGTAGCCTCCCCTTTCTTTTTGGCGCCAACTTGACGCGGTTTGTACACCATCTTTCGTCATTTGTCGCCGACGGCCTTAGGGGCCGCTGGAGGGGTTGCGGGCGTCAGCAGCTCTTGCGGAATACCACCTGGAGGCCGCGGCGCCAGTCCTCGTTCAGGCCGACCAGGGTCACCCGAATCTCGGGGGTGAAGTACCGCACCAGCATCTCGGTCGTGGGATGAAACTGGAAGGCCGGTGCCACCAGCAGGAGTTCGGGCGGGTCAGGCCGGAGCGGCTGAGCGGGAAAATAGCCGAAGCTTTCGAGCTCACCGCGTCGCTGGAGCCAGCGCACGCGCTGCCAGTAGTCGAGCCCCTGCAGCGGCAGGTGAATCTCGGTGGTGGCCTTCAACTCGACGACTACGAGTTGACCTTGGTGCGTGACCCCGAGCAAGTCCACGACGCTGCGGTCGCCGGCGGCAAAGGCGGGCAGTTGGCGGTAGAGCTGTTCGCGGTCGAGTCGTGGGTCGAGCGTGTGCATCTCCCGGAGCACGACGCTTTCAAGCCAGCGCTCGGCTTGCAGGCGATAGAACGGGTCATCCGCGCGGCCGCCGGCCACGCGCCGCCGCACCAGCTCGCGCACCAGCGTTTCGAGCTTGGCCCAGTTTTGCCTCGTCAGGCGCTGTTGCTCGCCGACGCCAAAGAAAACTTCCCCGCCCGTTGCACGCGCAAACTCGAGCCCGCACACCCGCAGCGACACCTCCGGCCGCGTGGGCCCCACTACGCGCTCGATCACCTCCGGCTCTAGCGCACAGATCCGTGCCACGCTCGACTCCTCGGCGCGGTTTATCTCCGCCGCCCACGCCGCCGGGAGCAAGCGCGTGTCCCAGTTAGCCACCTCAGGTTCGACCGGCTGGCAGGTAAATCCCTGCTGATCGACCTCGTAGACTTCAAACCGCCCCAGACTGGAATCGAGTCCCAGCAGCCGGCTGGCGGTCAGCGCGCACTGGCCCATCGGCACGTACAACCGCAGGCCCGGAAACACTCGCTCGGGATGGCGCCGCCGATTCCAGTCAAGCCAGATCAGACCATAGGTCAGGATGCCGTCCACCGTAGCCGGCTCTTCGCGTGCGTTCACGCCGAGCACGGCCCACCAGTGTTTGCCGGCTCCGACCTGGGCGCGCGTGTAGAGGCCGGAAAACGAGTTCTTCAAGTCGGAGGCGGTCGACAAGCTCTCGATTTTCGCGCCGGGAAACTCGCGCTGGAGCAGACGGCGGAAGAAGGTGGCGTAGCTGCGCCGGGCACGGCGGCGTTCGACCTCGCCGGCTGCGCCCGCGCGCGGCGTCGCCAACATCAGGCTGGCCGGGCGGCGCTGGCCGAAACGCTCCACGCGCAAGGCCAGCCGCCCCGCGGTTGCTTCCTCCACTGCTGCCACCCGCCGCACCCAAGTTCGTTCCTCTGACCAGAGGTGCAACAGCAGCTTGCCCGCCTCCAGCCGGACTTCGTAGCCGTTCTCCCCCAGGCGCATCAGCAGTTCGCCGTCCTCGCTGACCTCGAGCCCCGCGCCCGCGTACGCGCGCAGAAAGTCCTCGATCAGCTCCTTGCGCGTTTCGAGTTCGCTCACGCTGGTTCTCCGCCGGGTAGACCGACCATGACGAGCTACTTCAAGACGGTGGTGGCAGGTTGGGAGCGGACGATGTCTTCGACGCCGGTGGCGATGCGGCCGACATCGGCGTGGATGGTATTGCTCATCACCACGATGCAGAGCCGGTCGTCGGGATAGAGATTGAGCCGCGTCCGGGTCTTTTCCTGCGAACCGCTGTGGCTCACCAAGCGACGACCGTTGCGCGCCGCCACACCAAAGCCCAGCCCGTATCCGGTTTCTTTGCCCTCGGCGTCCTTCTGCGTCGTCCACGCCTGTTGCTTCATCTCCGGTGCCAGCAGCTTGTCGTCCATCAGGCCGCCGCAATAGAGCGCCATATCCTCGATCGTGGAGACGAAGCCGCCCCCGGGCAGCTTCCAGCTCACGTCCGTGCTTCCCTGGCGCAGAATTCTGACCGCAGGGCGCGCGGCCAGATTGCCAGCTGGCCTCGAATCACCCGGCGCTGACTCTCGTGCTCGGTAGTACCCGACGGCGCGATGGGCAATCGCCTTCCACTCGTAGTCGGGCTGGAGTGTCTTCAGTCCCAGACGCTGCGCGATGCGCTCGCTGACCTGCTGCGCGTAGGGCTTACCACCCGCTTTCTCAACCGCTGCCCCGGCCAGATTGAAGCCAAAGGTGGTGTAGTGGTACTCGGTCCCCGGCTTGGCGACCAGCGGCCGGCGGCCGAAATAGTCGAGTGCCCAGGCGATGCCGGTGTTCTTCTTCGGGTCGTCGGTGACGCTCGCCGGCGGCACGGGGTCACCCTTGCCATTTTGGTAATGCATGATGCCGCCGAGGTGGCCCAGGAGCATCCGCATCGTAATCACCCGCTCGCTCGGCTCGAGGGGAAATTCATGGAATCCGTCCACGCAGGGGATCAGCTTGTTCTTGAGCTGCACCACGCCAGCGGTGCAGCCGCGGAGGTAGGTTTCGGGAACCTGATAGTCGCGGAGATAGTCCGTAATTGGGCGGTCGAGGTCGAGCTTGCCTTCGTGCACCAGGTGCAGGGCGGCGATGGCAGTCAGAGTCTTGGAAATCGAGGCCCAGCGGAACATCGTCTGCCGGCTCCGCACGGGAACCCGCGCCTCGCGGTCCCCCCAGCCGTAGCCTTTCAGGTAGAGAATCTTTCCATCCTGCACCACGCCCAGCGCCACACCGACGAGATTCTGCCGCGTCATCTCCGCTTTGACGTAGTCGTCAACCTCACGATTGGGCTGGGGAACTTTCTCTTCCGGGAGTGACTCGGCCAGCGCCACCCCCTCGGCCAAGCGCGCCGGGACTTGGCAGGTCGCAGGCAGTGAGAGCCCGGCGACAAACAAGAGCGCCGCCAGACCCGCCAGCAAGGGGGGACACCACCGCCTTGCCTGCGCCAGCGCGACCTTCAGCTTCAACCTAATCGCGTTCCCCCTTAGCCGAGGCCACAGCGTGATTACCTTCTGCTCCCGGCTCTGAGAATTACCAGCCAGGCAGCAGGTTTCCGAAAACTAGCTCGTAAAGTACAAAAACAAACATGGCGAGCGCAAATAGCCCCACGAATCTAGTTTGCCACAGCGCGTATTTGCTTTCAGCAAGGCGAATAAACAACGCTGAAAAGCGCAGTCGCTTGAGAGTCGTAACTTGCCATTCCTGCCACTGACGAGCGTAGAAAAGGCCCAATAGGGCTATCGCTCCCACAAGGATGAACCAAAGGCCAAGAGCGATGACTTCTCCGACGGTCACCGTTCGTCACTTCTCCGATCTCGTCTTGAACCAAGCCCCTTCAGCGGTCCAAAAGCGTAGTTTAGCCCAAACGACTTTGCTATCAACTTGACAAAATTTTCGCCTTCCGTATAGGTTGCTCCTCCGCAGACCAACCGCCGTAGAGGGCTACTGGCAGGCTGCCGGGCAACTTGGAGTTGATTTTGGGCGTCTCTTGAGCGCACCGTAGAGAAATGGCGGAGAAATTGGAGCGCTATCGCTACTGGCTGGCGATGACGTTGACGCCGGGCATCGGCGCGCGTCTCGCGGCACAACTCCTGAAGCGCTTGGGCTCGCCCGAGCGCGTCTTTGCCGCCTCACTCACGGAACTAGAGGCCGCGGGCGCGCCCGCGCCCACGGCTCAGACCCTGCATTCGCGTGCGCCGCTCCAGGCCGCCGAGCAGGAACTGGAAAAAGTCCGCCAACTGGACTGCCGCCTGCTCGCCTGGGATGAACCGGACTATCCCGGCCTGCTCAAGGAAATTCCCGATGCGCCGGTGCTGCTCTATCTGCGCGGCGACGCGTCCGTGCTCAAGACCCACTGCGTGGCCGTGGTCGGCTCACGCAAGCCCACGCCCTACGGCCTCCAGGTCTGCGAGCGGCTGGCGCAGCAGTTGGTCGAGCGCGGCCTGACGGTGGTGAGCGGGCTGGCGCGCGGGATTGATTCAGCCGCCCACCG
>JACQTG010000037.1 GCA_016210895.1 Acidobacteriota bacterium | reverse complement strand
CGCGACCTTAGCTGCGATCCAGCTGGCCTCAAGCCGAACCGGCCTCGAAACGTCCGCCTTGAGGACTGCGTAAATCTTCTCCGCGTCTTCCGGGATTGTACGGGTGGGGTGAGTAGGCCAGTAGGTCTCGTTGATTCCGCCGCTGATTACCGCTTCGATTTTGCCGCCCTCGACGGGAATGAGGACGGTCGGCAGAGCCGGAGCCGTCAGAGCGCCCAGAGACATTGCTAGGCTGAGAGCTAGGAACAGAACCTTATAGGCCCACGAGCGTGGCTGGGCCTCACGGAACCGCAACAGGCGGTTGACAATCAGAAACAAGAGGGCAGCGGGGAGGATCAGAACCGTGCCAATGAATGCGCCTTGGAGCCAAAAAGGCAGCCGGCTCCACAGACTAGCCCCGTGGTAGAGATCCGAGTACGGCGTGCCAGCTTTGATGCCCAGCACGAACCCTGCAACTCCGTACGCTGCGACAAGACCAATAGCGACGCGACCCGCTCGCGGTAGCCGCTTGAGGCGGGACAAGATAAAACCAGCCACCGCAACCGCCAGAGCCGAGATCCCACAGGCGAGGACCGAGGTCGATTGCTGCAGCAAATAGAATCCTTCCTGGCGGCTCTCTGGCCGCCAGAGAGCGAATGCCAGCAAGCCCAGGAGGAACAAAAAAGAGACCGCAGCTTTCGTAGGCCAGCGCATTCGCCGCCAGAGCCACGCGCTCAGCGCGAAATAGGCCCCCACACTGATTGCCACGATCCCACGCAGGGGCGAGCCGCTCAGGAAGGTCTCGACAACTGAGTCCAGGAGCAGTAGGTAGAGAAGGATGGCCAGTGCGGCCGCACCCAGCCTTTGCCAAGCCGGGGACACGGGTCTTCCGGGCGATCGCTCCTCTTGCTGAACAGGTAGGACTTCAGTCGCAGTGGCTGACGTCAGTTCACTTGTCTCGGCGTGAGCCGTAGCTGTTGCTTCGACCTCGCCGAACGAAGCGAAGGCAGCTCGTGAGCGGGGAGTGCGGCTAGCCTTCAAATCCTCGAGGTCCTTGGCCAAATCCCTGCCGCATTGGTAGCGACGGTCGGGATTTTTCGCCAGAGCACGCTCAACCACATAGTTGAACTCCTGCCCCAGCACCGGGTTGAGTTGAGAGGGAGGTGGAGGATCTTTGTAGACAATTTGGAAGGCCACGGCTGAAGCGGTGTCGCCGGTGAAAGGCTTCTGCCCGGTCAACATCCAGTAGAGGATGACCCCGAGAGAGAAAAGATCGGACCGGCCATCTACCTCGCCCGCGCTCAATTGCTCGGGTGCCATATAGGAGGGCGTACCGAGGATCTCGCCCGGGACGGTGAATTGGGAGAGAGCCAAACGCGCGATGCCGAAGTCGGTAATCTTGGCCCGACCCTCAGGGGTGACAATGATGTTCGCGGGTTTGATGTCGCGATGAATGATCTGGCGGCTGTGAGCGTAGTCGAGGGCCTCAGCCACTTGCCTGGCCAGTTCGAGCGCCGTCTCCAGTGGCAGCCGCTCGCCCTGGCCTACTTCTTCGAGGCTCTTGCCCTCGACGTACTCCATCACGATGAAGGGTGTCTTGACAGCCTCGTCCTCCCCCACATCGTGGATGGTCACAATTCCCGGGTGCGAAAGTCGCCCGGCCGCCCGCGCCTCACGAAAGAAGCGTTCGCGGAACTCTTTGTCGCCGGCGGGCTTGGGGCTGACAATACTGATGGTCTTAATGGCGACGACGCGCTCGATGGTCGGGTCCAGGGCCCGGTAGACGGTCCCCATGGCCCCGCGGCCGGTTTCCGCGAGGATCTTGAAGCGCCCTAGCCGTTTCCTGGTCAAAGGCCAATCTGCCGAAATGCTGCCCCCGAAGGCCTGCTCACGCGGGCCGAGCCTGGAGCGAGACTGACGGACTCAGGCTCCGAAGCCAAGCATTTGCCTTGGAGTGCACTGCTAAGTCTTGCTCGTAACCGTGAACATCAACGTGTTCAGCCCAACGCGAAACTCCGCCATATGCTCAAGCTCTGCGGTCTCGATGCGCTCGTTGTTGATGAACGTTCCGTTTCGGCTCCCCAGGTCGAGTAAAGTGGCTGTGGCCCCGTGCACTTCCAACGCGCAGTGCGTGCGCGAGACTTCAGGATCGTCCAACACGATATCGGTCCCTTTGCGTCCGAGCACCACGCGGGGCTTGGCAATCTGAAATACTTTCCCTTTCAGCGGCCCCTCGGTCACTGACACGGCCACCTTCTTGCCGACGGGCAACTGTACCCCGCCCGCCTCGCTGACAAGAGTGACTTCCGGCATCGGCTGTGCCGTCACGCCCGCTTTGGGCCCGCGCCGTACCGAGAGTGACACCGCGCATTGAGGACAGCGAACCATGG
The DNA here is from genome assembly GCA_016210895.1 of Acidobacteriota bacterium. The sequence continues at coordinate 1,012 of JACQTG010000037.1, read as the reverse complement.
CTTCCGAGCCGCCCGCAAACGAGCTTTCTTTCAGCGGAAGCTCAGCGTGGCACTGGGGGCATTGGATAACCATAGGAACACCTCTGTCTTCTACGTTTCTCCGGAGCTCGCTCGCATGGAGGTGTAAGACCCCTTGTCGGCTAGCCGAGAGGGATTAGTGTCCGAGACGCCGCCTATTACGGTACTCTCCCAAGAGTGTTTAAGACTTATGGCGGGCGGCCAACGGCAAGTCAATGGTACTTTGGTACTGGCCTTACCAAAGCCGCATCGGGCGAGGAAAAGCTGAGCAAAAGTGTAGTCGGCGGAAGCCTTATGAGCATCGAGCGCCTATGAGCGACCTTCGCCACGGATGCAGCGTCCCCACCCGCGCAAGGCTTCGTCCAGCTTCAGATCGATCTCTTCCTTTTCGGCCTGGATCTTATCCTTCAACTCATTACACTGGTCCTTCGCGGTGGTGCACTCCACCAGGGCGGTTTCGCGGGCCTTCAGCGTGGCTGCGTGAGCAGGTCTAATTTGGAAAAACCACAGCCCAAGCCAGATGATTGACGCCAACGCAAAGCCGAAGCTGAACATAAGGAACAGTTCCACGCTCCATCCCCTTGCCGAGGTCACATATTTCATCGCTCACCTCCCGCCAAAGAGCCCGCCTCATTCTCAGTATGATTGCCTTGAAGGAAAACAGGTTGGTGGAAAATCGGACGACCAGAAAAGGCTTCGGAGCCAAGAAATACACGGGAAATTAGCCGACAGCCCGAACAGAATCAACCTGACCATTCGAACTTGACGTCGCTTCCTCTGCCCTGGGCTGCGCGGCCGCAAGATTCCAGCGGTGCGGGGCAGGGCGGCGGAGATGCCACTGCCGCCGAACTGGTTATGCCTGACTTACCTCTTCGATATCGGTCAGTTTTTCTGGCCGGTGCAGGCTGAAGTAGATCGCCAGGATGACAATCAGTCCAATGGCCAAGAAGCCGCTAATCAGCACGCGATTGTTGATGGCCGTAATGGGCGCCGT
>JACQTG010000042.1 GCA_016210895.1 Acidobacteriota bacterium | reverse complement strand
GGTGGCTTCCACCGGTTCGCGGTGGACGATGAGGTTTTCGCCGTACTCGATGAACTCCGGCTCCTCGCGGTAGAACTCGAGCCGGCCGGTCTTGTTGTAGAAGGGCTTGGATTCCTGGATCTGCTCCCAGCCGGTGATGCGGGGGGTGGTGCGGAACATCATCAGCCAGCCGCGGTCGGAGTCGAGCAGCTCCTTGACCTGGTAGCCGCGGGTGGTGGTGGAGGCATCCAGGATGCGCTGGATGTAGACCTCGGCGTTGTTCTCCAGGTAGAACTTGAAGAAATCGCGGTAGCGGCGCTCGCCGGTCAGGCGGCTGAGGGCGGCGGCCACGCCGGCTACAATCAGCCCATCCGGGCGGCTGTTGTGGAGGGGCTGGATGCCGCCCTTCCAGACCTGGAGGAAGGGGTTGGAGCAGGAGGCGGTCATGTTGGGTTGCTGTTGCTCCATCCAGCTCTGGGCGGCGAAAACCACGTCGGCGTACTCGCAGGAGCCGGTCCACTCGATCTCGTTGTAGACGATGAGCTCCACCTTGGGATCGGTGTTGGCCACCATGTTGTAGGCCCACTTGGCGTTGTTCAGCAGGTTGACGTTGGCCGCCCAGATCACCTTGGTGGGGGTCGGCATGTGGGTTTTGCCGGTGAAAACCTTGCGCCCCTCGGGGGTCTCGACGATCAGCGGGCGGTCCTCGTAGTTCCAGTAGCAGACGTTTTCGGGCTTCAGGTAATAGGTGGTGTGAATCTGCTCGGGTGGGGCTTGCGGGTCGAGGTTCATCTTGAACGGGTCTTCGTAGATGAACTTCGGGTTGCCGTCGAAGACGCAGGTCTTGTAGTTGCCCGCCCAGTGGCCGACGTTGCCTCCTGCCTTGCCGATGTTGCCGGTGAGGGCCATGGGGAGGAAGACGGCACGGGTGGTGAGGTCGCAGTGGAAGTAGTGGTTGACACCCTCACCGGTGTGCAGCATGGCTGGCTTCAGGGTGGCCAGGTCTCGGGCCAGCTGCTCGATTAGCTGGATCGGCGACTGGCAGAGGGCGCTCACGGTCTTCGGGTCGTACTCGGCTACCAGCTCTTTGTAGAGCTGGAAGACGGGTTTGACCTCGACCGCGGGGCCCGCAGCGGTCTTGACGCTGAACCGGCCTTCGAGTGCCGGGTCCAGGGTCTTGCGTGCGAAAAACTCGCCCACCTCTTCGCGGGTCAGGGGCACCGGTTTTCCAGTTTTTTGATCCCAGACCACGAAGTCGCCCCATTCCTCGCGGAACTTGGGTTCGATGTGCTGCACCTGGACGGAATAGCCGGTCCAGGGCTTGTGCCGGTAGCCTGGGAATATGTCTGCGGCCCGCAGCAGCTTCAAGGTGTCCGTGCGCACGAGCAAGGGCAGGTCAGTGAACCGCTTCACGAAGTCGGCGTCGTAGGTGTGGTCGCGGAAGAGGATGTGAGTCAGGCCGAGCAGCAGGGCAGTGTCCGTCCCGGGCCGGATGGGGATCCAGTAGTCGGCCTTGGTGGAGGCGGGACTGTACTCGGGGGAGATATTGACCACCTTGCCACCGCGCTCGAGCACTTCGATCCACCAGTGCGCGTCCGCCATCTTGTTTTCCACCATGTTCTTGCCGACGAAGATGAGGAGCTTGGCGTGGCGAAAGTCATCGAGGTCGGGGTCGAAGGTCTGGATGCCAGTGACCATGGGGTGGCCCGGCGGGAGGTCGCCGTGCCAGTCGTAGTTTGACCAGGCCCGCCCGCCCATCGGGGTGCGCCCTTGCCGCTTGGCCTCGGCTTCATCGAAGAGGGCGATGGCGTTGGCGAGGCGGTAGAGAGCCCCGATCTGGGGGATGCCGGTGAGCCACATGCCCGAGCGACACTTGACGGTGCGCGGCCCCGCGCCGTGCATGGCCTCGACCATTTCCGGCGGATAGCCCTGGGCGTCGAGGCGATGGGTGCCGCCCTGGCCCTGGTAGGTCTGCATGATGTTGAGCATGGCCCGGGCCACCAGAGTCTGGGCTTCGTCCCAACTCATCGCCTCCCAGGCATCCTGGCCGCGGCGGAAGTAGTCGCGCTCCGGCAGGCCGTTCGCCTGACGCGGAAAGCTGGCCTCCACCCAGCGCCTGAAGCCGCGGCGCACCATGGGCTGCTTGACGCGGTAGGGGCCATAGACCCGGCGCATCACGGTGTAGCCCTTCAGGCAGCCGCGGGGGTTCCAGTTGCGCGTGGCTTTGTTGCCGTAAAGGTCCTGGTAGTTGTGGACGTTGTAGTCCTGCTCGGTGCGAATCACGATGCCGTTGCGCACATAGGCACGCAAGCGGCAGTTGTGGGTGTCGTTGGGGGCGCAGACGAAGGTGAAGGTGCGGTCGTAGCGGTACTGGTCGCGGTAGATTTTCTCCCAGTCCCGCGCCGGGTAGGCTTCGAGCGGGTTCCCGACGGTGGGGATGGGCTCGAGCAGTTGCAGCAACGGCTCGGCTCTTGCCAGCCAACTCAGGAGGCCGGCCTGGCCGGCCAAGGCCAGGAAGGTGCGGCGATCAACTGGGTTCATTGGCGTACCCTCTCCTGCCGGCAGGACTTCTTCTGGGTTTGCTGGGCGAAATCCAACAGGCTCTGGGTTTGCAGCATGGCCAGAATCTCGCTGCGAATCGGACCCCAGGACTCATGCAGGGGGCAGGGGTGCTGATCGCTGCACTGCCCCAGCCCCAGAAAGCAGCGCTCGAACTCGCTCACCGGCTCCAGGGCAGAGAGCACGTCCCACAGGCAAATCTCGCGAGCCGAGCGCGCTAGGCGCACGCCGCCGCCCGGGCCCCGGACCGCTCGCAACAGGCCGGCCCGGGTCAGGCATTGCAGCACCTTGGCCAGATAGGTGGCGGGCACGCCCAGCTCAGCGGCGATCTCGCGCACGCGCCGCGAGGTGCCGTCGGGATGGAGGGCCAACAACAGGCTGGCTTGCAGGGCCAACTGCGCCGAGCGTCGATAGAGCATCAAGGTCGTCTCGCTCTCGCTCTGGCTCCCAGGGCGGTGTCCGCTGTCGGCACCGCCGCCAACAAAACCATTGAGGAGGAACTATTCCTCTAACCCCCTGGAGTTGGCAGCGTCGGCAGTCACGGTCGTTCGTGACGACAGTCACAAGAGGGCAGGGAACGCGTCTCCGGGAGGCCGGCGAGGGCGATTGACAAAACTACGTTCCCAAGAGTACGGTGAGCGGTTTATAATTGGAGGTTGGTGGGTCTGCTCAACAGGTTCTCGAGTCTCGGGTTCCCGCGTCTCCCGGCCACGGGAATCGTGTGAGGTTGGGTTCCGCCGGCGCGTAAGTTGGAGCAGAGGGCGATGAGCGAAAAACGGGCAGATGTCATATCTCTGCGGCAGTGGATTGGTTTGACTGCATTCTTGATCCTGTGGCTTGCCTGGACGTATTTCTATGTGCAAGGGGTGTGGTGGTTACGGGGGACCGGGGTCGCGGTGGGGTATGCACTCTTCACGGTTGGCCTTGTGGGCCTACTGCTGCGGTCTCCGTTTCGTTCTATTGCAACGCCAGTAACCCTTGCCTTTCTGCTGTTCCTCCTGACGGTTTCCACAATTTACGTTTTCGTCCAGCGCACCTGGTGGTTTCCCGAGCCGATTTCCACGTTCGGGGAAGCCATTGACAAGCAGTTCGACCGCACCCTGGTTATCTGCGGGATTGTGTTCTTTCTCGCCCAGCTGGGGCTGGGGTACGTGGTCCTGCGCTACCGGGACCGGGGCGGGCGGGCGCACTACTCGCATGGAAGCACCACCCTGGAAATTCTCTGGACCACCGCGACCGCGTTGATGTTTGTCGGGCTGGGGGTCGCGGCGGAGCGCTCCTGGGCGGCCATGCACTTCCTCGGAGCAGCCCCCGGGGCGATGCAGGTGGAGATCACCGGACAGCAGTTCCAGTGGAACTTCCGCTACCCCGGGCCGGACGGAGTGTTCGGGCGGACCGACCCGGCGCTGGTGAACGACTCGGGGGGGAACTTCCTAGGCCTGGACCCGACCGACCCGGCGGCGGCCGATGACCTAGTGCTGCCGATCATGGCGGTGCCGGTGAACCGGGAAGTGGAAGTCATCCTGAAGGCCAAGGACGTCACCCACAGCTTTTTCGTGCGGGAGCTGCGGTTCAAGCAGGACACCGTGCCGGGACTCACCATCCGGCTGCACTTCAGGGCGGAGAAGACGGGGACGTTCGAGATTGCGTGTGCGGAGCTGTGCGGGCTGGGACACCACCGGATGCGCTCCACTATGCAGGTGCTGTCGCCAGAAGAGTTTGAGAACTGGCTGAAGGAACAAGCCGCTTATTAGGTTTCAGGGAGGCGAGGAGAGACGATGGCGGAAGCCCACGCGGTCGTGCACGAGGCCCCGAAGGGGTTCATTCGCAAATACATCTTCAGCCTCGACCACAAGGTCATCGGCATCCAGTACATCCTGCTGGCGCTGGTGGCGGTATTCGTGGGGATGTTCCTGTCGCTGCTGATGCGGCTGCATCTGGTGTGGCCGAGCCTGAAGCTGCCGTTCTTCGACATCATGACCCCGGAGCAGTACCTGGCCCTGATGACCATGCACGGGACCATCATGGTGTTTTTCGTGCTGACCACGGCGCCGCAGAGCGGTTTCGGGAACTACTTCCTGCCCATCCAGATCGGCGCGGCCGACATGGCTTTCCCCACTCTGAACATGCTGTCATTCTGGTTCACATTTGTGTCCTTCGCGGTGATGCTGGCGGCGTTTTTTGTGAGCGGCGGGGCGCCGATCAGCGGTTGGACAGCCTACGTGCCGCTGAGCGCCATCGGAGAGATTGCGGGGCCGGGGCTGGGCTGGGGGCAGAGCCTGTGGGTCATCAGCATCGCCATTTTTGCCGGGGCCTCGTTGATGGGGGCGCTGAACTTCATCACCACCACGCTCGACCTGCGCACCAAGGGGATGTCGCTGCTGCGGATGCCTCTGACCTGCTGGGCGTGGTTCGTGACCGCCATCCTGGCGCTGCTCGCGTTCGCAGTGCTGCTGGCAGCGGGGATCTTGCTACTGCTTGACCGGCACGCCGGCAGCAGCTTCTTCATTCCGGGCGGCCTGGTGGTGACCGACCAGCAGATTCCCCATCAGGGCGGCTCGCCGCTGCTCTGGCAGCACCTGTTCTGG
>JACQTG010000041.1 GCA_016210895.1 Acidobacteriota bacterium | reverse complement strand
GCCAGGAGGGCAAAAATTACAATGGGAACGTAGTTCTCGGGCACGCTCCTGCTCCACTCCGATAGGTTCTCGGTTCAAACGCTCGTTCGCTTCTCACACTATCAAACCGATTCCGAGTTGCCAAGCGGCTCGCCTTCCGGCAGGCCCTCTTCCGCGGCCGGTTCTGACTCGGCCCTCTCTGGCGTCACCGGCTCCTCCTCGGCGGCGGGGGCTTCAGGAGGAGCTTGCGGCGATGGCTCCGGAGCTGCGTGCGCGGTTTCGCCCCGCACGAGGTCCACCGCGTGGGGCAGGATTTCCAGCAATGGCACGAGGGACCCGACGGCCCCGTCGGGGCTGCCCGGCAAATTAATCAACAACGTCTTGCTGCGCACTCCGGCGACCGCTCGCGAGAGGGCTGCCAGCGGCGTCTGCTTCAAGCCTTCGCGCCGCATCAGTTCAGCTACTCCCGGGAGGGAGCGCTCCATCACTGAAGTCGTCGCCTCCGGGGTACGGTCGCGTGGCCCAACACCGGTGCCGCCGGTGGTGAAGATGGCGTCAATATCGGTCTCGGCGGAGAGGGCGGTCAAGCGTTCGCGAATCAGGTTGAAGTCATCCGGCAGGACTTCGATGCCGCGCAGTGACCAGCCGGCCTCCTCCAACTTGGCTTTGACGGCGGGGCCGGAGAGGTCCTCACGCGTGCCCTGGGAGACCGAGTCGCTGATGGTGAGAACGATAGCGCGATACGGCGCTGGCATTAGCCCTCCACTTGGTCGCGGCGGGATTCGTCGAGCAAGCGCAGAGCCTCCATCAAGAGCCCCTGGGTGGAGTGCGTCGTGCGCCGTTTGTCCGACTTTCCGCTGAAGTCAATCTCAAACGTGCCCTGGTTCCACTCGACAATCTTATACACGGCCTCGTCACCGGCTGTCTTGCCCAGTGCGGCATCATAGACCTGGCCGTTCTCCAGGAAGATTTCGCATTTTTCCTTGCTGTTGTTCAAGGTCAGCCGGCAGGATTTCTGGCCCATTTCGAGTGATTGCAAGAGGTCGATCACGTTCATCTCTTCCAGCCGGCCCTCGATGACGCCTGGCCGCCGGGCCGTTGTCTGGAGTTTTTCCAGGTGCAGGCGATCGACGACTTTCTTGGCCCTGGCCGCAACCTCGCGGATAAAGAAAGGCTTGACGATGTAGTCCTCAACGCCATCGGTAAACTGCCGCAAGCGCTCCTCGATGTCACCTTTGCCGGCGAGGAAGATGAAAGGAATCTTGCTCGTCTGTTCGCGGGAGCGCAGCTTCTCGTAGAGTTGCCGACCGTCGAGGCCGGGCATCTGGTAATCGGAAATGATCAGGTCGGGTTTTTCTTCAATCGCCTTGAGCAGAGCATCGGCACCGTCCGTGGCCGTAATGACCTCGCCGCACGGCTCGATTCCCAGCCGCAGTAGCTCCAGTACGGCTGGGTTATCGTCCACCACCAGGATGCGAATGGCAGTTTTAGCGACCACGAGCGCGCCCCGGACGGCGATAGACGCCGCTTTTGCCCCCTAGTTTCTCCAGTAAAAAGACTTCACCGATCGTGAGACTGCGGTCGAGCCCCTTCAACATATCGTACACGGTAAGAGCAGCCACCGCGACTGCGGTCAGCGCTTCCATCTCCACGCCGGTCGGACCCGTGGAGCGGACTTGGGAGATCAGCCGCACGCCATTGTGGCACAACTGTGGTTGCACATCAATATGGGTGAGGAGCAGCGGATGGCAGAGCGGAATTAGCTCGGCCGTGCGTTTGGCGGCCGCGATGCCGGCGATGCGCGCGACTTCCAGCGGATTTCCCTTGGGCGTGCGCAGGCGGCGCACGGAACGCGCCACCGCGGGCTTCATCCGCACGAAGGCGTGAGCACGCGCCTCGCGCAGGGTCGCCGGCTTGCTGCCCACATCCACCATTTGCACCTGCCCGCGGGCGCCGTAGTGGCTCAGCCGCGGCCTACGCTTGCTCTTTTCCGCCATCTCTGCCCCTGGCTAAGACCCCAGCCGCAACAGCACGTCTACATACTCTCCGGCCGGCAACTCGGCCCTGTCTTCCGGCACCACCAGGAAGCAGTCGCTCGCCGCCAGCGTGACCACATCGCCGGAGCCCTGCCAGGGAAGCAGGTGCGCGGTCACCTCGCCCCCATCGCCCTCCAGCCGGCCGGGGAGAAACCGCGTCAGCCCCGTCTTGGTGCGCACCGTCTCGGCCAGCCGGGCTTTCAAGAACCGCAAGGGTCTCGGCCGAGAGCCACCGAGCAGCGCCAGCGCCGGCGCGACGAAAAGTTCAAACGTCACCATAGTGGAGACCGGGTTGCCCGGCAGGCCAAACACAAATTTGTCCCGGCAGCGGCCGAACACGGCCGGCCGACCTGGCTGGATGCCCACAGCATCGAAGTAGAATTCACCGCCCAACTGCCGCAGGACCACCTCGACCAGGTCGTGTTTGCCCATCGAAACCCCACCGCTCAGGACCAGAAGGTCTTCCTGCAGGCCACGCTCAATCTTCTCCCGCAGGATTTCGACGGTGTCAGGCGCGTTGCCGAGCAGGAGCGGCTCGCCGCCGCTCAGGCGGATCTGGGCGGCGAGGCTGAAGCTGTTGCTGTTGCGAATCTGCACGGGCCCCGGCTGAGCGGCGATGTCAACCACCTCGTCGCCCGTGGAGAGAATGGCCACGCGTGGCCGCCGGTAGACTTGGACTTGCGCTCGGCCGACCTGGCCGAGCAGGGAGATTTCAACGTAGCCGATACGCCGGCCCGGCTCGAGCAGCGCGATACCCTTCCGGGCTTCGCTTCCCTGCCGGACCACGTTTTCACCTGCACGCACGGCGCGCTTGACCGTGACTTGGTTGCCCTTCGCCTCTGCATACTCCAGCATCAACACCGCATCGGCCCCCATGGGCAGCGGCGCTCCGGTCATAATCTGCGCGCATTCGCCCTCCCCGACTATCCCCGAGAAGCTTTCGCCCGCCTTGATCTCTCCCACTTGCTTCAGCGTGGCCGGAAGAGAGGCTAGGTCGGGGGCGCGAAGGGCGAAGCCATCGCGCGTGGCGCGATGGAAGGGTGGGTAATCGCGGTCGGCGATAACCGGCTCAGCCAGAACGCGGCCCAAGGCTTGCTCGAGCGGCACGGTTTCAGACGGGGGCAGCCGGCGCTGGGCTTCGACCAGGGCAATGACGTTTGCCCGCGCCTCGTCGTAGCGGAGCATGCCTAGCCTCGCCGATTGAGCCAGGAAGCGAACTGGGAGTCGGGGACGATGATGGTTTCCTTGCGCTCGGGGCCGGTGGAGATGAAGCCGATTTCGAGTCCGAGAGAATCGCCGACGAACTTGAGGTAGTCGCGCGCGCGTGGGGGCAACTGGTCGTAGGCAGTCAAGCCGCGGGTGGAAGTTTGCCAGCCGGGCCGGGTCTCATAGATGGGTTCGACCTCCGCCAGGCGGTCGGCTTCGGCCGGTATCTCCTTGATCGCGCTGCCGCGATAGCGGTAGCCGACGCAGACGGGGATTTCGGCCAGATGGTCGAGGACATCCATCTTGGTCACGGCGAGGCTGGCCAGGCCATTGAGGCGGGCGCTGTAGCGCAAGACCATCAAGTCGAGCCAGCCGCAACGGCGGGGTCGGCCGGTGACGGCGCCGTATTCGTCGCCCCGCTCACGCAATGTTTCAGCCTCGGCGCCGCGAGCTTCGGTGGCAAAGGGCCCGCTGCCGACGCGTGTGGTGTAGGCCTTGGTCACGCCGAGGACGGCATCAATCGCGGTGGGCGGCAAGCCCAATCCGGTGCTGGCGCCGCCCGCGGTTGCGCTCGAGGAGGTTACATAGGGATATGTGCCGTGATCCACATCGAGCATTGTGCCCTGGGCGCCTTCGCAAAGAATCCTCTTTCCAGAAGCGCGCGCCTCGGCGAGAAGCACCGAGACATCGGAAATAAACGGCGTCAAGCGCTCGGCATAGCCCTGGTATTGCTTGACCAATGGGTCACAGTCGGCCAGTTTCCGTCCGAAGACACGCTCCGCAATGCGGGTCTTGTCCTCGAGTAGCCGGAACAACTTCTTCCCGAAGGCTTCCGAGTCGAGCAGGTCGCCGACGCGCAGGCCGTGTCGCCCCATCTTATCTTCGTAGGCGGGGCCAATACCGCGGGACGTGGTGCCGATTCTCTGCTCGCCGCGGGCGCTTTCCGCGGCGGTCTCCAGTTCACGGTGAAAAGGAAAAATCAGGTGGGCGCGGTTGCTGATGAACAGTCGACCTTCCGCGCGAATCCCCAGGCCGGCCAGCGCGTCGAGCTCCTTGAGCAAGGCGGTCGGGTCGAGAACGACACCGTTGCCGATGACCGCCCACTTGTCCGGGCGGAGGATGCCGCAGGGGATGAGCTGGAGGATGACCTTGCGCCCGTCGACCACGACGGTATGGCCGGCATTGTGGCCACCCTGGTAGCGGGCGACAACGTCGAAGCTGGCCGCGAGAGAGTCGACCACCTTGCCTTTGCCTTCATCGCCCCACTGCGCACCCACGACAACCAGTGTGTTCATTGGGATCGAGAGCCGTTTGCCCATAGTCGTGGCCCAGAGCACACACACGGGGCCCCGCCTAGGCTCGTTACACCTCAGCTCAGTCTCAGGACTTTCCTATGATAGGCGCTGCCGGGGAAGGTCGCAAGGCGAGACGCGCGGCTGCTGACCGAAGCGCTAGCTGAGCGCCCCGTCGAGCAATTTTTCGATCTCTTCCTTGGGGACGGCCCCCACGATCTGGCCCTTCACGCCGCCGCCGCGGAAGAGTAGCAGCGTCGGAATGCCGCGAATGTTGTACCGGCTGGCGATGGCGGTGTTGTCGTCCACGTTCAGTTTGGCGACTTTCACTTTGCCGACATACTCACGAGCTACCTCTTCCACCCGTGGCGCCAGCACACGGCAAGGGGCACACCACTCCGCCCAAAAGTCGACCAGCACCGGCATGTCCGATTTCAGAACTTCCTGCTCAAAATTGCCGTCGTTGACCGTCAGAATGTTTTCGGCCATTCAGCTTCCTCCACACGTCAGAAAACTCGCTCTATTCTAGATGAAACTCCCCCGCTCTACGATGCAGCTTTTCGTTCGGCTGCGACGCTTTGGTAGAGCTTCTCGTAGCCGACGGCAGAGGTGTTCCAGGAGAAATCCTGCTGCATTCCGTTGAGGATGAGCTTCTGCCAGGCCCGGTGGTTGGTGGTATAGAGGCGGAGGGCTTGGCGGAGGCAGTCCAGCAAAGCCCGGCCGGCGTACTCGCTGAATTTGAAGCCCGTGCCTCGATCGGTGCGAGGGTCGTAGGGCTCGATGGTATCGTCGAGGCCACCGGTGGCGCGCACCACGGGCACGGTGCCGTACTTGAGGCTGTAAATCTGGTTCAAACCGCAGGGTTCGTAGCGCGACGGCATCAGGAACATGTCGGCGCCACCTTCAATCTTGTGTGCCAGGGCATTGTCATAGGCAATGCGCACGCCAACTTTTTTCGGATAGCGTCGCGCCAGCTTGCGAAAGAGCTCTTCGTAGAGAGGCTCGCCCGTGCCCAGGGCCACCAGATACAAATCGTTTCGGAGCAACGAGGCAGCCACCTCGCCAATCAGGTCAAACCCTTTCTGTGCGGCAAAACGAGACACGATGCCAATGACCGGCTTCTCGAGATCGTTGGTGGGAAGCTGGAACTGCGCCAGCAGGTCGCGCTTGCAGTCAAGCTTTCCCCCCAGCTTCGATGCCGAGTAGTTGGCGACCAGAAACTTGTCGGTCTCCGGATTCCACTCGCTGTAGTCCACGCCATTCAGAATCCCCGTGACACGCTGGCTCCGGGTGCGGAGGATGCCATCGAGCCCGTGGCCGTACTCGGGCGTCTGAATCTCCTGGGCATACTTGCGGCTGACCGTGGTCAGAGAGTCGGCGAAGACAATGCCGCCTTTCAAGAAATTTACCTTGCCGTAAAACTCCAGCGCCTCCATGTGGAAAAGGCTCCAGGGGAGGCCGATGCGGTCCAAGACTTCCGGTGGGAACAGCCCCTGGTAGCCCAAGTTATGAATCGTCAGCACGACCGGGACACGCCCGAGCAACGGGTCAGCGGCCTGCTGCGTTCGCAGGAGCACCGGCAGGAGCGCACTTTGCCACTCGTGGCAGTGGACTACATCAGGGATGAACAAGCGCCGGGCGGCTTCCAACGCCGCCTGGGTGAAGAGCGCGAAGCGCTCGCCGTTGTCGGGGTAGTCCTCTCCGCGCACGGTGTAGAGCTCTTCGCGGTCGAAGAAAGGCGGATAGTCAACGAAAAAGTGGTGGACGCCGTCGAGCGGAGGACCTTCTTGAATGGAGGGAAAGTGGGCCTGGCGTCCGAGGATAACCGTCAGGCTGGGCAGGAGCGGCTTGCCCGGCTGCATCGCACGGTAGCGGGGGAGGACGACAGCGACTTCATGGCCGCGCCGAACGAGGACTTTGGGCAGTGCCCCGACCACGTCGGCCAAGCCACCCGTCTTGGCAAAGGGAACACACTCCGGCGAGACGAACAGGATTCTCATCGCCACTCCGGCTCATCAGCAGCTCGAGCTTTCGCCGGCCACGCTACTGGACACTCCCTGACTTGTCAAGCGCAGCCCGGGCTGCAGGAGAGGGTGAAATTCAGCCGCGCCTTCCTACTGCACACACTACAATGGCGACGTGAAACGCCGCCGACCCAAACTGGGGCAGCATTTCCTGGCTGACAACCGGGTGCGCGAGCGCATTGTCGAACGGCTCGATTGCCAGCAGTCAGACTGCTGGCTCGAGATTGGTGCCGGGCATGGCGAGATGACGGAACTCTTGGCCGCGCGGGCGGCGAAGGTACTGGCTGTCGAGACGGACGCGCGCCTAGTTGACCAACTGCGCCAACGATTTGAACCGAGCACGACGGTTGAGGTGATTCACGCTGACATCCTGAAGGTGTCGCTGGTGGAGTTGGCCGGACAGCTCGGGCAGCGGTTGCGCGTCTATGGCAATCTTCCCTACTACATCACTTCGCCCATCCTCACCCATCTGTTCGATTCGCTTACGCACCTCAAAGATATTCTCGCCCTGATGCAGCGGGAGGTGGCCGAACGTCTGGTGGCGGCTCCCGGGCGGCGGGACTACGGCTACTTGTCGGCTCTGGCGCAGTTCCACACTGAGCCCAAGCTCCTGTTGCGGATTCCCTCCGGGGCCTTCCGGCCGCCGCCACGGGTTGAGTCCGCCCTCGTGCGGTTGGCACCGCCCGGCGTCGGGGCCGGGCTTTCAGAGAATGAAGCCGGACGTTTCATCCGTTTTCTGAGCCTCTGTTTTCGCCAGAAGCGCAAGACGCTGTTCAACAATCTGCGCCGCGCCTTTCCCGCCGGCCAACTGCGCGAGGCGCTCGCAACCGAAGGGCATAGCCTGCGGGCGCGGGCCGAAGAGCTCACCGTATTGGAGTTGCTGAGCCTCCATCGCCGGCTGGCGTAGAGGTGGGGATGCGCATTCGAGAGTACGCGGCAGTCGATTTCCAGGCGGTGTACGAACTGGACCGGAGCTGTTACCCGCCGGGGATCGCCTATTCGCGCTATGCCTTGCGGGCATTTCTGGCCGAGCCAGGCACACAAGGATTTGTCGTCGAAGCGGAAGGGCGGCTGATCGGCTTCGCCTTGGTGGCCTGCCACCGCGGAGGTGCCGGCCACATCATCACGCTCGACGTCGCTCCGGACCATCGCCGACGGCAAGTGGGGACGGCACTCCTCGCACACGCCGAGCGCTGGCTGGCGGCGCAGGGTGTGCAGCAGGTGTGGCTCGAAACCGCGGTGGACAACGAAGCCGGGGTTGCCTTCTGGCGGAAGAGCGGCTATCGTCAGCGCCGCGTCGTCCCACGCTACTATCTCGACCGGATTGACGCCTACGTGATGGAAAAAGAACTCGAGCGGCTCACGGTGCGATGACTCTCTGGCAGGCCATTGTTCTGGCGATCGTGCAGGGAGCCACGGAATTCCTTCCCATCAGCTCGACCGCGCATCTGGTGTTGGTGCCCTGGCTGCTGGGCTGGCCCGATCCAGGGCTGACCTACGACGTGGCCTTGCACGCGGGGACGCTGGTGGCGCTGTTGGTCTACTTCGCGCCCACCTGGGCGGCACTGGCAGTCTCGTTGTTCACGGGTCGGGCGAGCGAACTGGCGGTGTTGGGTGGAATTGAGAACCCACGTCGCTTACTCTCTCTCCTGGCGGCTGCGACGATTCCGGGCGCGCTGGTAGGTTATTTCCTCGAAAGCTATGCCGAGACGTGGTTTCGGACGCCGCGGCTGGTGGCGGCGGCGTTGATGCTGGTGGCGTTGGTGATGTGGATAGCCGACCAGATGCCCGGCCTGACAAAAAAACTGAACGAGATTGGCTGGGGCGACAGCCTGACCGTGGGGACGGCACAGGCGTTGGCGGTCGTGCCGGGGGTGTCGCGGGCCGGCATCACCATAGCCGCGGGGATGTTCCGCGGCTTGGAGCGGGAAACGGCGGCGCGATTCTCCTTTATGCTGGCCACACCCATCATTGCCGGCGCCGCGGTACAGAAGTTTGCCGAAATTTCGGTCTTCGGCCTCCCCGAGGGCGTCTCACAGGTGGAGCTAGCGGTTGGTTTTCTCGTCTCCGCCGCCACGGGCTTTGCCGCCATCGCTTTCTTGCTGCGCTACTTACGGCAGCGGACACTGAAAATATTTGTTGCCTATCGCGTGGTTTTAGGCATAATAATTCTGGTTTTCGAGCTCCTCCAAGCACGATAACCGCTGTCTGTTCCGTGTCGGGGTGCAGTTCTCGAGGCTGCGCCCCGTCTTGCTTTTCGGGCGAGGGCTCGGCAGGCGCCGCCGAAATTGGGAGGGTGGTGGCGATGAATCTACTCACCCCAGGCGAGAACAAACGCCTCAATGAGCTGATCGGATTTCTCTGGCTGGTGGCGGCGGCGTTGTTGACGCTGGCGCTGGTCAGTTTTGACCCGCTCGATCCGTCGTTCAATGTCGCCGCGCCGCAAGCAGCCGGTGAGTCGCTGGCGCACAACTGGATTGGTGTGGCCGGGGCCTATGCGGCTGATTTGTTGTTTCAGGCGCTTGGCTATACGGCGGCCTTGTTGCCCGTGGCGGCGTTTCTGCTGGCCTGGAGCTGGTTTCACGGGCGTGCGGCTGCCTCGCCCAAGGCCAAGATTGTCGGCGCG